>NZ_VOYM01000054.1:0-25926 GCF_013420285.1 Acinetobacter sp. YH01019 | reverse complement strand
CGGTTTTAGAAAGAGTTGTAATTTCTCCAAAAAGATTGAAAACCATTTTAAAGCCTTCGACTTAACCTTTTTTTACATCAATAATGGTTTCATTTAATGTCAGCATACTTTTTGAAACACCACCAAATTTTCTATACCAAACAAAGAAACATAAGCATATTTTTTATCAAAAAAACTCTTATGTTTAAGCCTTACGGACAGTGGTAAATACTTCCTTTCCTGTTCTTTGATTGATTGAGCTTTTAAAAAACTATTCCAGAAGAAAGTTTTCCCAACTCCCCAAGACCCCGTAATCGAAATTGCTATTCCTATATTTTCATTTTTTCTAAAAATTTCTTCTAACCGTTGTTTTTGAGACTGATTCATTTTCTTGAAATATTAAAGACTTGTATACTTTATATCTGCAAAAAATCATAAATTCAATCACATAACTTTCGACATGAATGTCGCCTGTTTGACTGGGACAGCACGGATGTGCCCTCAGTCAAACAAAAGCATTTTGCCTACTTTTGTGCTTTCAAAAGTAAGATAAATCCTATGCAATAAAAAATAACTCAAAACTCAAAACTCAAAACTCAAAACTCAAAACTCAAAAAATTAACGTAAATAATGAAACACACCTAACTTATCCAACACATCCAACGTCAACTGCTTACGCTCCGCCACATCATCCCCTGCTGCCATCTGCATATTCAAACTAAACGCTGTAATCTTGCCATGACCATCATCTACCCAACCGGTATACCACCCAACTTGCGGCTCTACATCCATACCCCAACCACTTTTGGCATATAACTTCGCATCCCCACGGCTTTCAATATAAAGCATGTCTTTGACTTGCTTCTGTACAACAACATCAAAAGGCAAGGTTTGTGTGGCAAGTTGATAAGCAAATTGGACTTCTTGCTCGGGCGTGATTTTCAGCGGCCCGACCAACCAGAAGTTATCAACTTGCTGGCCAATATTACGATTTCCAAAACCTAACCGTTTAACTTCCTGTTGCATTAACGCCAAGCCAATTCGCCTTGCCAGTTCCTGATAAACAGGTACAGCGGAGGCCTGCATCGCCTCGCCCAATGTCAGGTCTTTTTCCCAAGTGGGAAACGCACGCTTTTCGCCATTCCATTTAAATATTTCACTCTTGGTCGCTTTAGCATGCTGTAGACCAATTAAAGCATTCAACATTTTAAATGTAGAAGCTGGAATATATTCTGTTTGCGCACGTTTTAAATCATTACCATATTGCCGCAAAGTTGAACCATCAAAGGTCACAAACACTGCCTGCGTCTGCGCTTGATTGAACAAAGCAGTAATCTCTTGTACCCGAATATCGGCGGCTTGATTATTTATAGCTGTAGGCGAAGTGGAATGTGCTGATTTCATAACACTCACCTGCTTAGTACAGCCATATAGCCCGAAAAAAAGCACAAATAGAACTGATATTTTTTTCATGTGATTATTTTTCAATTTTGGATTCAGTTAAAATTATAAAATGTGAAGTAAGCCAATACTGTTTCTTTTTATCCTCAATCGCACTTATCATATCTCGGTCAATCATCGGTATAGATGACACATATTTATATTTTTCTCATTCAACAAGAATAATCAACAATGAATAAATTTCTACTTTGTTTTGGTCTTTTAATCTGCCCGATCGCAAGTTTTGCCGATGGCTACCTCAATGAATATATGGTGCTGTTTGTTTCTCAAGAAGATCCTGATCTCAGTCCTTGGAAAGACCTCCCACAATGTATTGCACACAGCACGCCAACCGCACAAAAAGGTATTTTTGAAAACCAATATACCTATGCAAATGGTGATGCCCTCACTACGATATTCTTAAGCTCAGATAAAATTAAAAATGGCGAGTGTGAACATCTCATTCATTTTCCTGATGATATTAAAGGCTCAGGTGTATTTGAAAGTTATTACCCTAATGGCAAAAAACGTAGTCAGATTGAATATCAAGATGGGTACTATCAAGGAAAAATACAGTTTTGGTTTGCCAACGGTTTGAAGGAACAAGAAAGCGCAATCATCAATGGTGAGTCTGAGGGTGATTACAAGATATGGCATCCCAATGGGCAAATTGCGCTATCCATGAAATATAAAAATGGAATTGAAAGTGGTATACGCCAGCGCTGGTATCAAAATGGTAATCCTTGGACCTACGCAACATTCCAAAACAATAAATTGATTGGCGATTTAAAAATGTGGTTTGAAAATGGAAAATTGGAACGTCAAGGGTCTTACCGCGATGGTGTGCGCCATAATATTTATAAAATTTGGTATAACGATGGGCAACCAGAAGCAGTCTTGCAATACAATTTAGGTAAGATCAGTTCTGCACAATGTTGGAATAAAACAGGCACTTCATTTTCAGGGCAAGCCTGTTCAAATCGTTATAAAGACGAACAATAGACTATACATAGAGTAAGCAAAATATCGTGATTAAGACGATACTTGGTCACGACCCGCAGCTTTTGCTCTAAACAGTGCTTGATCTGCGCGCTCTAATAAACTGATCCAACTGGTTGCACCAACCGTAACACCAATACTCACGGTAATCGCCAAATGTGGAACTTCGCTGGCAATACTTAGCGGTGCTTGTTGAATGTCTAGTCGAATGATTTCTGCAATTTCTTGGGCTTTATCTAATTCAATGCCCTCAATAAGCACCAAAAACTCATCGCCGCCATAACGTACAACCAAATCCGAAGATCTTACATGTTGACGCAGTTGATTCGCGACATGTTGGATCACAACATCACCAACGATATGCCCATATTGATCATTCACCTGCTTAAAGTGGTCGATATCAATAATAATTAAAGTTGTTTGTTTAAACTGCGAGGGTTGAGACTCACGGAACTTAATGTATTCATCCAGTGCAAAACGATTAGCTACACCTGTTAAAGAGTCTGAATTGGCAATATGTTTCAGTTGAAACTCTAAGGCATCACGCTGCTGCAACATATTTTCAATACGATGAATTGCATCAAATAAGCTTAAAAAATCATTTTGTATTATCTTCTGATTGACCTCATTCAATGCCACGGGCGGCTGTGGATGTCTAGCCAATTTAAACAACTGATAACGTGCACGAATGAGTGGCTCAAACACCCATTTTTTTGCATAAATCATAGTCATCACGGCAGTCAGCAGTGAAACCAATGATAAAAATAGCGTGAAAAACAATTTATCGCGTGCATTATTTTTTTGATCGTCCGCAACTTTTAAACTGTAATCTAGAATATAACTCTGTAATTTGACTACGGTCACGAATTTATCCACCATCGCATCTGTCAATTGAGTACCATCTAAACTGTAGGGTTCCTGCTGTGTGCTTTGCTGTACTAATCCAGCAATAATGGGTAAACCCTTGTCAAGAAATTCAGTTTTTACCGCATTATGCAGTTGGCTAAACTCATTGGTTTTATCATGTTCTGATTGCACCACATGAATCAGTTCCCATAAATAACGCGCTTGGCGCTGAGTCTGTAAAGTATGTGCTAAATTTCCTTCAGGAATTGGCTGTTGAAAAGATACAGCCGCCATAATATTTGAAGCAACACGACCAGCTTGATCTCGCAGCTCCGCAAGCAATAAAATTAGGGTGTAATAATTCGATACTGGCGTATCTTTACCATGTGAATAATTAACTAATTTTTGTAGGGCGATGTAGCTTTGGTCCCAGGCCTGAAACATGCTAATGATGGCATGATCAAGCTGTTCTGCATGACGCTGCTCCCTAGGCAAAGCAATATAAGCATCCACAGTACGGCGACCTTTATTGAGATAAGGTGCAAGATTTGACTCTAATTGTTGAGCAATCGGAGTAAAGCCTTTCTGCTTTAAAGTGTTTACCGTGTTGCGATACTGCTGGTCTACCCCTTCCCGATATTGTTTTAATTCTACAATTTTTTCTTCACGCTGCTTGCCATGACTCGACATAGCACTATTAGCCGGTGCGCGCTCACGTGAAATTTGATTGGAAAGGTCGGCCACCATTTTAAGCATTTGAATTTCTTTCAATGCTTCAGCGCTTTTCACATAATTTTGATAACTACTGACAATGAGCGGCACACTGATAAAAACAATGGACAACACAATGACCAGCATGGCGATCTGTAGCCGACGGCTAATATGCTCAGTTCTTAAGGTTTCCATCTAATTTATGCCCCACTGCTGCATACCCCATAAAATGCCGTAGGATTGATTCATCCTCATCGACATTTTTCGCTATAAAATATAATAAAAATTTATAAAAACTATAATGAATATATCTAAGTCTAAATCTTATACAAAAGTGAATAATCTGTCACATTCTTCCGCAAAGATATTTGAAAAATAATGACTTTATCAGTTGAATGAAAAAAATGCGTATTTTTTTCTAAATAGTTCCTTATAAAATATTTACATGCGCAATAAATTGGTGCACAATGCACCGCATTAGGGCACGCTAAAGTCATTCCTCAGCAGAATATTTTAGTTTCCCGAAGATTTTGGCTAAAAAATCCTGATTTTTCTATAAAATCAGGATTTTTTTTGCCTATTACTCAGAGCTGAGAACAATCAATCTTGAAAATAAGCATCATTTTGGTGCATTTTTTAATATAATCATTCATCTTTATTTTTTACTTTATCTTTCAATAAAAATTTTTAAACAAAAAAAAGCCCAACCTTGGGGAAAGCTGGGCGAATAAAAAACAAACTATGGAGAATCAGGGTCAAAGTCACACTTTTAAGCTGTGTTCTGACTCGATTAACAAATTATGCTGTATTAAAAACCTGATGTAAAGCCTAGTAATCCACTAAGGTATGAATTACGCCTCATTTAAATAATTTTTATGTGACCAATACATCAAATACCCAAAAGAAATGTATATTTATTATGCAATAAAACTGATTTTGCCTAACTTATCAGCGCTTATTTATCAATTCAGTCGCTTAAATAGGCTCAAAAGCGTTATTATTCACACTATTTTTAAATGTTTTTTTGAATTAAATAAATATTTATAATTGTTTTTTCAAATCAAAAAATGACTGATTTTTTCAAGTGCCTACCAATTTTTAGTTTTTTTCTTTTCTTATTTAATTGTTCTCAATGATATTTTTAGTATGACTACGCAGTTAGAGTAAAAGCTGCATTTTTTATTATGAAAATTTGCTTTGATTCAAGCCTTGAATAATAATCTTTAAGATCATTGACTTAATAAATTGTTACAATACAATGCACAATGTTTAATCCATTTGTAACAACTGGTAGAAAATCATGAAAAAACTCGGTTTAGCCACTGCTTTATTATTAGCGATGACCGGTGCTCAAGCTTACCAATTCGAAGTACAAGGTCAAGCAGAATACATCGACACAACTGCAAACGACAAAGACTTTACTGGTGGTGTTCAAGGTACTTACTACCTTAAAAACGTTGACTCTACAAAAGGTCCTTTAGCTGAAGCTGCGTTCCTTAACCAAGCATCTAACGTTTCTGTAGCGTATAACTACGGCGAAGTTGGTTCTAAAGGCACTGACGTTGTTGCTCATAACTTTGGCGCTAAAGCTGAAGCTTATGTTCCAACTAAAGTTGTTCCTGTATACGCTAGCGCTTCTTACAGCCACACTATCCTTGACAGCAAAAATGCAAACAACACTGACAACACTGACAACAACGGTGACCGTTATGCATTAGAAATCGGTGCGCTTCCAACTCAAAACTTCTTAGTTGCTGTTGGTTACACTAGCGTTGCTGATCAAGCTGCTGTTGATGCGTTCAACGTAATGGGCAACGGTGTTGCTAAAGCTGCTGCTGAAGCTACAACAATTGGTCAAGACCAAGATGCAATCACTGCACGTACTAAATACGTTGGTGCAATTGACGATACAAATATGGCAATCGGTTTCGAATCTGGCATCATCTACGGTGATGACACAGCATTCCAATTAAAAACTGATCTTTTTGTAACGCCTAAATTAAGCGTTGGTGCTTCTTACGCTGAATCTAGCTTTGCTGGTACTCCAGACTCAGCTTGGGGTGCAAACGTAAACTACTTCATCACTCCTGCTGTTGCAGTTGGTGCGAGCTACGTAAATGCTAACTATGAAGCTGAGAAAGGCCAAGTATTAAACTTCGGCGACACTCAAACTGTGGGCGTAAATGCTAAATTCCGTTTCTAATTCCATTTAGAAGCTGAAATAAAAAAGGACGCAATTGCGTCCTTTTTTGTGTCTTACATTATTCTTGATCTTTGGATTTATGATGATTGGGTACATGGGCAATATATTGTAAAGCGATTAGCCTCGATACAATTAAAGCCAGATACATCACACCACAAAACATTTGCAGCATGGCCAATACTCGCGCAGGAGCACTCATTGGCATTAAATCAGACAAGCCTGTAGCCGACTGTAAACTAAAACTCAAAAATAATAGATCAAGCCAAGACTGTAAGCCGGGCTCCGCTGGATTCACGAAACTATCGGGATAAATTAATTGGCAAATGCTATATAAAAATGCAAAAGCCCATGCAATTAAGGTAAAGACAGCACCCGCTGCAAACAACTCATCTTTGGTCAAATATCGGTCTGCAAACATATAGCGTAATACCCCATAAGCCGCACTCAAATACGCACAGGCTTCAAAAGCATGGGCAATAATCTGAATATTCGGGTCGTTTACCCCAAACATAATCAGGGTCGAAAATAGCACCGCACATCCGACAAAACTCAGCCCCAAAATCGTAAACATCGGCGTTTGTCGAATGACTTTAGCAATAATCAATAAAACCAATACGCCCAAGACCCATAATAAAGCACGGAATGATGGACTCTCACGGGTAAAAGCTGTGAGTACCAAAATCAGAAATTGTGTGAGTAACAACCAGGCCGAAGGCAATAAGCGAAACCCTTTCCAAAAATCTACCAATCCTTGCATTGTTCATTTTCTCAATATGCTTTGGGCGAATATTCAAATTGTTCTTATCACGAAATTTATGCTTAATCTCGAAGCCAAACATTTATTCTAAATTAGCATGAACATCTATTTTTTCTGCAAATATTTGTTGATGTCATCACATTCATTTCTCTCCTATCCTAAGTATTTGCGCTTACAAATACGGTCATAAAAGGTGATGTAAATTTAACCACAAAGGTACAAAGTAAAAAAATGCGTTGTATGGGAAGAACAATAATGAATATTCGTATATTTTTACTTGCGTGATGCTGTGCGTTTTTCATTTCAGCCTGTAGCCAAAATGACACACCACTCGATGGCCATGAAAATTATATTGGTACATGGCAGAACGCCCAAAGTGAATTAATCATTCGCCCATCGGGTAATGTGAATTACAAGCATCAGGAACACACTGAAAAAAGTATCGCCAATGAAACTTTTAGTGGGATGCGACAAGCCGATATCAAAGCACGTGTCAGTAGTTTTGGCGACCAAAGCTTTACCATTGGACAGAACGACCTCAGCCATCAATTCCGGATTGATCGTGCGCCGTATCGAGATGATCAAGGCCATTGGAAAATGAGTATTAATGGTGAAACTTTGACTCGAAAATAAACTCTGAAAATAATCTTACTCGGTGCATTTTCAAACATGCTGACAATAAAAAGCCCCGATCAATGTCGGGGCTTTTTTCGATGTTTCAGATTAGTGATCTGAAGCACCAGAGATACCAATACCTGTTTGTGAACGTACATACTGTGCATCGAATGCTTTACGTTCTGCTTGTGCTCGCGCTGAGTTATCAGTCACAGAGAACAACCAGCAGCAGATGAATGCCAATGGCATTGCAAAGATTGCTGGACCATTGAATGGGTTAATCGGTGTTTCAGAGATTGCGAATGTATCTACCCAAACGGCTTTAGACAATACAATCAGGACGACTGCAGTCGTTAGACCTACAACACCACCAATCACCGCACCACGCGTGGTTAAACCTTTCCAGAACATTGACAATACAAGTACTGGGAAGTTTGCACACGCTGCTACAGAGAATGCCAGACCCACCATGAACGCTACGTTTTGTTTCTCGAACAAGATACCTAAAATCATCGCAAAGATCGCAAGACCTAAAGTTGCAATTTTAGACATGCGCAGTTCTGATTCAGGTGTCGTTTGACCTTTCTTGAATACGTTTGCATACAAGTCATGTGAGATTGCAGAAGCACCTGAAAGTGTCAGACCCGCAACTACCGCAAGAATTGTTGCGAATGCTACTGCTGAAATGAAGCCCATGAACAAGTCACCGCCTAACGCATCAGACAAGTGCACCGCAGCCATGTTGTTACCACCTACAAGCTCAAGCTTGCCAGTCACTGCCATTTTCGCTACATCAAGGAATTGTGGGTTGTTCGATACATAAAGGATCGCACCAAAACCGATGATGAAAGTTAATAGGTAGAAGTAACCAATGAAACCTGTTGCCACAACCACTGATTTACGTGCTTCTTTTGCATCTTTTACCGTGAAGAAACGCATCAAGATATGTGGCAGACCTGCTGTACCAAACATCAATGCAAGACCAAGAGAAATCGCATCAATCGGGTTTGCTGCAAGTTTACCTGGACCCATAATGTTGGTTGCTTCAGCTAAAGTTACATCATGCACTTTAGAGAATACTTCAATCGATTGAGAGAACATTTCAGAGAAACTGAAGCCCACACCTTTCATAACCATGAATGCCATGAAAGTCGCACCAGACAATAGCATTACAGCTTTAATGATCTGTACCCAAGTTGTCGCCAACATACCACCGAAGATTACGTAAGCCATCATCAGAAGGCCAACAATCACCACAGCGATGTTGTAGTTCAAACCGAATAACAGTTTGATCAACTGACCCGCACCCACCATCTGTGCGATTAAGTAGAATGCAACTACTACAAGTGAACTGATCGCAGCTAAAGTACGTACTGGTTTTTCAGCCAAACGGAATGAAACCACGTCCGATAAGTTGAATTTACCCAAGTTACGAAGACGTTCAGCCACCAAGAACAATACGATTGGCCAACCAACCATGAAGCCCAATGAATACAGTAGACCGTCAAAGCCTGAACTGAATACCATTGCAGAAATACCCAAGAATGATGCTGCTGACATATAGTCACCGGCAATCGCGAGACCATTTTGGAAACCCGAAATACCCCCACCCGCTGTATAGAAGTCAGCAGTGTTGGTGGTTTGCTTCGCAGCCCATTTGGTAATCAGTAAGGTAAAGCCCACAAAGATGGCAAACATGATAATTGCATGCCAGTTGGTTGCTTGTTGCTCTGCAGCACCTAAATCAGGTCCTGCCATTGCCATGCTCGACATGAGCAATGCTGGTGCTGCCAGCGCTTGTGCTTTCAATGAATTCCATTTCATCTTAGTGCGGTCCTTTTTCATGAGCGATTGCTTCAACTTCACGCATTGCTTCTTGGTTTAATGCATCCAACTTGTTGTTCGCGATATATGAATACACACCACAAAGCACAAATGACAGAACGATAATGCTCAGACCTAATGGCATACCAATCGTTGTTACACCACCGCTTACGGATTGCATCAAAAACTCTTTGTTGTAGCCTACAAGCAGCATGAAGCCGACATAAACCACTAACATGATGATCGTCAAAGTCCAGCTTAGCTTACTTTTACGGCTCACCATTTCCTTAAATTTTGGATTCTGTAGAATTTGTTCTACCTGTCTTTCATCCATAATGTTCTCCTTACGCCGAACCTTGGCGTCAATTTTTTAATTCGAATTATTTCGAAGCTAAACTTACCAATGTTCCTTATTGTTTGTAATTTAGACTTTGGTCGTTAAATTTTGAGCAATTACCTTTATAAACGGATGGATGCGGTATTATTAACGCAGGATTAATATGCTGTAGGCTCTATGAATAGTTGGCTCATTGTCGGGGTGCTGGCCCTTTACATCGCATTACTTTTTGTTTGTGCATTCTTTGGTGAAAAGCATGCCAGCAGGCTCAGTACCCGCGGCAGAATGTTACTGTTCAGTCTGACTTTAGGGGTTTACTGTTCCTCTTGGACCTTTTATGGCGCAACTGGTGCCGCGGTTCGTGAAGGCATTATTTTTCTACCGATTTACTTAGGCCCCTTACTGTTCGTCGCTTTAGGCTATGACATTTGGCGCCGTCTCGGTCGTGTACGTCAGCATCATGCCATTTCATCCATTGCCGACTTTGTTGCAGCCCGTTATGGTAAAAGTGGTCCCTTGGCCTCTTTGGTGACCATTCTTGCCGTCATTGCCATTATTCCTTACTTGGCCTTACAGCTTCGCGCCATTGCGCTAAGTGCTACGGTTATTTTAGAGCCGACAGCTGGATTGACAGGAACCACCAATAGCGTGTTGTTCCTCACCGGTATTTTGGCCATTTTGGCCATGATGTTTGGCACACGACAAATTGCCAATACCGAGCAACATGGCGGCCTCATGCTTGCTGTGGCTTTCGAATCTTTTGTTAAGCTTTTTGCTTTATTGGCAGTTGCGCTGTTCTTTGTATTTGAATCGCCTGAAAATATGGCACAAATCAGCCATGACATTAGCAGTACATTTAAAGATGTGCAGCTCAAAGGCGTGCCTGAAAGTTTTTGGGTTCAAACATTATTGGCGGCGCTTGCGATCATCTGCCTACCCCGACAATTCCATGTCGCGGTGGTAGAACTCCGTGATGAAAAACATATTCGTGGTGCGCGTCGTTGGTTTGCCGTTTATCTGATTTTAACCATTGTGGCAATTATTCCGATTGCCAGTTGGGCGCTCCATGCAGCACCAGCGTATTTAGCTATTCCAGATGTCGCAGTACTATCGTTACCCTTAAGTTATAACCAAGACTGGTTGACCTTATTGGCATTTTTAGGGGGCTTTTCGGCCTCTACAGGTATGCTATTAGTCTCATCCGTTGCACTCTCAATCATGCTTAGTAATGACTTGATTATGCCTGCACTGTGGCGTACTAAGCTGTTATCTCGTCATGATAAGCGCTTGCCCTTAGTTCTAAAATTCACACGCCGAATTTGTATTTTAGCTGTGATGTTACTGGGCTTCTTGTTTTTCCATTTCTTTAATGACATTGACCAACTTTCAGTTTTTGGCCTGTTAGCGTTTAGTGCGGTGGCGCAATTCGCCCCTGCCCTCATCGGTGGCTTATATTGGCGTGGTGGTAGTAAACAAGGGGTTTATGCGGGTTTAATTACAGGTTTTGGCATGTGGGCATATACGCTGTTATTACCAACGGTATTACGTAGTCTACCTGCACAATTTCAAGATTTTACCAACCAACTTTTAATGTATGGCCCTTTTGGTCTGAGTTGGTTGCGTCCAGAAGCGCTCCTAGGCTTTGAATCTTTTGATGCACTGACACATGGTGTGGTTTGGGCATTAGGTCTCAACATCACTTTGTACATTTGGATATCACGTGTGTTCCGTCCAAGCGTGGCAGAACAAATTCAAGCAGAAAGTTTCTTTTACTATGAAACCAAACCGCTGCCAACACAAAGTGCAAACAATGACATCAGTTATATTCATCACGATGTTGCACGTTTAAAAGTAGGTGACTTAATTACCCTTGCCAAACGTATTACAGGTGATGGTCCAACCACGCGTGCCTTCACTCAATTTTGTGCACAAAACAATGTGGTGCTGAATGAAAATAGCAGTGCCAACGGTATGTGGTGGCGTTTTACCGAACAATATTTAGCGGGAACCATTGGTGCAGCCTCGGCACGTACTCTACTCACCACTGCAATGGTGAATAATGGTTTGGCTCTTGGACAAGTCGCAAATATTCTTGACCAAGCCTCGCAGTGGCAACGTTTTAACCAAAACCTGATCATGACCATGATCGACCATATGACCCAAGGGGTATCAGTTGTCGATGAAAATATGTGTTTGGTTGCTTGGAATAATCAGTACCTCAAACTATTCGATTATCCAAAAGATATTGTTTATGTAGGATGCCCAATTTCAGACTTGATTCGTTATAACGCTGAACGTGGTGAATGTGGTCCAGGTTCGGTTGAAGAACATGTCCGTAAGCGCATGCACTGGATGCAAGTCGGAAGTGCGCATGAGTTCGAGCGTATCCGTAAAGATGGCCGTGTAATTCAAATGCGCGGCAACCCCATTGAAGGTGGCGGCTTCGTAACCACTTTTGCTGACATTACCGCTTTCCGTGAAAACGAAGCCTTACTTGAAGGCCGTGTACAAGATCGTACCCAACAATTGGCCGATGCACTGTCAGAACAACAATTGGCACGTGAACAGGCCGATAAAGCCAACATGTCAAAAAGCCGCTTTATTGCTGCTGCAAGTCACGATTTATTACAACCAATGCATGCAGCGCGTCTGTTCAGTACTGCTTTAGAACAAAGTGTACAAAACGATGATGACCGTAAAACCTTGCAGCAGCTAGACCGTGCACTGCATGGTGCAGAAAGTATGCTCTCTGCCCTGTTGGATATTGCCCGACTCGAAGGAGGGACAATTCAACCGAAACGCCAGCCTTATCCATTACACGATTTACTCAGTGACCTTGAACTACAATTTAAGTCGATTGCAGCACAGCGTAATATTAAACTCAGCGTACATGACGCTCAGTTCTGGATTGATACTGATCCGCAGTGGATTCGACGCATCATTCAAAACTTTGTCAGTAATGCTTTGCGCTACACAGCACGTGGTCGCGTCGTTGTCGGCGTTCTGCGCTCAGCACGTCCGGGGCACATTCGGATTGGCGTTTGGGATACTGGTCCAGGCATTGCCGAAGAACAACGGATTAAATTATTCCAAGAATTTGAGCGCTGTGGACATACCTCGCCATGGGGTGAACAAGGTTTAGGGCTAGGACTTGCGATCGTGCAACGGATGACCAGCTTGCTCGATTACCCTGTACATGTCTACTCAGAACTCGGTCATGGCTCTTGCTTTATGATTGAAGTGCCCGTGGTAGCTGCACCTAAAGTCGTGGCTGCTCCAACTCAGGCTGTACCGCTCAAAACCAAGGCCTACAAAATTCTTTGCTTGGACAATGATGAAACCATTTTGGAAGGTATGTCGACCTTACTGACCAAATGGGGTTATCAAGTGTTTAAAGCAACAGAACCTGAACAAGCGATGGAATTAATCAAACAGGAAAATATTCAGGTTTGGTTGGTCGATCAGCACTTAAACAATAATAAAATTGGCCTCGATTTTATTATTGAGAACCGTCAAGAAAATGTACCTGTTGCATTGATCACAGCAGATTCGGATCCTGAACTGCCACAGCGCTTAAAAGATTTGAATATTGTCTTGCTGAAAAAACCTTTGAAACCAGCATCATTGCGTTCTTGGTTATCTGGCTTGAAAATTTCCAAGTAAAGTCGCTAGATGGTTATGTGAAAAAAGGCCCATTTCAGTCACATGAAATGGGCTTTTCTTTACCAAGAATTTACTTTCAATTACCCAAATGGCGAAAGATCATTGCTCCCAGGCAAAATATTTCAAAATCAGCCCAAATTCACGCATATATATTGACCAAAATCATCAATTTTCGAATGCCTATGGCAAAAAATAACCAATCTATAAGTGAACACTTGTACACTTAGTTACAATTTAAAATATAATTGATATATAAGTAGTTTTCATACTAAATAAATAAAATTAAAACTTTAGTCGTATATTTATACAGCAGTCTTCGATCTAAAAATAATCATAAGAAATTGATCAGTTTCTAACATCTTTAATGAGCCTTCACCCACTCCATTTGAGAAGCTGATCGTTCACTCAATAAGGAGTCTATTGTGAATATTTCTAAAGTTGTTCCACATGGTTTCGATCAAAACCTACAATTTCATCGTCAATATGGTGTTAATTCAATTTTGCCAGAAATTGATTGGTCGACTTTGTTCAAATTCAGTAAGCTCGACGAGACACAAATCGCCGCACTCGAAACCTTATACCGCAGCGCTGTTCCCCTCGCCCTGCAAGTTTTTGATGAACTAAATTTTGACGTGTTCGCACCCAACGCCTATAAGCCCCAAGGACTTGGATTGTTCGATCGTTTGGCTGAGCAAGAAGAGCTTCTGTTACAAAGTCTAGAGGCTGAAAGCAATTGCTTAAGTGAAGCAACCCGTCATCAAATTTGGAGCATGTTACTGCGTGGTGGTGCCGTATTGGTCTTTAAAGCATGGCTCGGTAAAGTCAAAACTGATCAAAACCAACTCGACAAAACCCAATTTGATGAATTGTCAGATTTGCTCTTTATTAAAACCTCACCATTTGAATTGGCACAGCGTCTAGGTGTACATGCCAACTCAGATCAAGATCATATTTTCTTAATGTATGACAACGACGTCTATTTAGATCGATTCAATAGCTTAGAAACAGCGGCGCTGTTTGTTGATCTTGGTGTCTATGATGCGGCATTTTTAAGTCTACGTGATGATCGGGTGGCTGATTATTTAAAATCACGTGGCTATGTGTCTGATGAACAAATTGATGAATTACAGTGTGCACTAAACCCACTGTACTGTACTGATCTCACTCCAAAACAAGACTATATCGCTTAAACCTTGTAATCGATCTCTTTGATCTAGATTCTGTTTGATATAAATGCATCAGCATAAAAAAGACCTCCAAATGGAGGTCTTTTTTATTGCATTGAATCTTGTTAGATTTTTTTCTCATCAATATTTAATGCATTAATGGCTAGAACTGCTTGCGTACGGTTTTGCACACCTAGTTTACGGAAAATTGCAGTGACATGTGCTTTGATGGTTGCTTCTGACACATCAAGTTCATAAGCAATTTGTTTATTCAATAGACCTTCAGCCACCATCATCAATACACGGAATTGTTGTGGTGTGAGTGACTGAATACGTTCAGCCAATGCTGTTTCATCTGCTGCGCGTGGGTCAAAGTTCATGTTGGCTGGTAAATTTGGCGGCAACCAAATTTCACCTTCAAGCACTTGACGAATGGCTTCACCAATATGACTCGGATGTGCCGATTTCGGGATATAGCCCATTGCACCGTGCGCAATAGCACGTTGAATAATTGAAGATTCTTCATGTGCAGAAACCACAATAATTGGAATCGACGGGAACTGAGCACGAATATGCACGAGTGCTGAAAAGCCTGAAGCACCTGGAAGGTTAAGATCAAGCAAAACAAGATCTGGCTCAGGGCCATTTTCAAGTCGTTCATAGCATTCATTGACTGCTGCAGTCTCATGAATTTGCGCCTGAGGCAAACTATAACGAACCGCCTGAATTAAAGCATGACGAAACAGCGGGTGATCATCAACGATTAAAATATTCATAAGCAAGGTGGAGAGATCTTGTGCACAATGACCCTATTCTAACCACACATGCTATGTGATGGATATGCAAGAACTTAATTTTTTGCATTTAATATGTAGAAATTCTGCACAAAATGCGCAATTCTTCTCATTTTCTATAAATCTTTAAATCTAATCACATTTTCATATAAATTTTATCAAGCAACTAAAAAAGCTTATCTAAAAGCAATATATGTTGATATTTCAACAATTTATTTTTTTTATTCCAACTAATTTAGTCCTATTCAGCGCATATCTTAAAATCAGATAACTTTTCTGATTTTGGTTATTTTACAGCTATACCCCCCATCGGGATTAATAAAAGGCATTCCGAGAAACCATCCTTTTAGGTTTAAAAAATGTCTAATTTAAATGTACAAAAACCCCTGAATATTGTTGCTGTGTCAGGTGGTCTAAACAACCCGTCAAAAACTGAAGCATTGGTTCAAGCCATTATTGATGAACTTGGTGATGCAACACCTATCAATGTACATTTCATTAAGTTTAGCGAAATTGGCAATCTATTGGGTGGTGCAATTTACCGCAACCAATTGCCACAACGTGTACAAGATGACTTAGCTGCGGTAGAAGCTGCTGATGCGTTAATTGTAGGTACACCCGTTTACCGTGCATCGTTCACTGGTTTATTTAAGCATTTCTTTGACTTTGTTGAACAAACAGCCTTGGTTGACGTACCTGTTTTACTCGCAGCTTCAGGTGGTTCTGAGCGTCATGCATTGGTACTTGAACATCAACTACGTCCACTATTTAGCTTCTTCCAAGCACAAACACTACCAATTGGTGTGTATGCAACTGATAAAGACTTCACACCTGAATACACCATTCACAGTGAATTATTACGTGACCGTATTACCCTTGCAGTTGCACGTGCTTTACCAATTTTGGAATGGGCTCCTGCAAAAGGTCAACGTGCTGAAGTCGTAAAAGAAAAATCACAACAAGCTAACCAAAACTTGGGCATTAATAAACAAATCGAACAAGAAGAAGTGCTGCCATCTGCTGCTGTACCTAATTTAGATGCGGCTGAAGCACGCCTACACAGCAAAAAACCACCACAAACACAAGTCGCTTAATGCAGCGTTAGCACTTATATCCAGAGGGTTTGCAAAATGTCAGTACAAGATAAAAACATAACATTTGCGTATTGGGTACCAAACGTGAGCGGTGGTTTGGTGGTTAGTAATATCGAACAACGTACCGATTGGAGCTATGACTACAACGTCCGTCTTGCCCAAGCAGCAGAAAAAAGTGGCTTCGAATATGCCTTGACGCAAATTCGTTTCACCGCTGGTTATAATGCCGAAAATCAGCATGAATCAGTCAGCTTCAGTCATGGTATTTTAGCCAAAACAGAAAAACTCAAAGTGATTGCTGCTATTTTGCCAGGCCCTTGGAAACCGGCTTTGGCCGCGAAACAATTGGCCACGATTGACCATCTAAGCAATGGCCGAATTGCCATTAATGTCGTGAGTGGTTGGTTCCGCGGTGAATTTGATGCCATCGGTGAAGAATGGCCGGAGCATGACCAACGTTATGCACGTTCTGAAGAATTTATCCGTAGCTTAAAAGGCGTTTGGACTCAAAATAACTTTAATTTTGATGGTAAGTATTACCAGTTTAAAGACTACACGCTGTCGCCTAAACCCATCCAAAAACCACATATTGAGATTTTCCAAGGCGGAAGTTCACGTGCAGCACGAGATATGGCTTCACGTGTATCAGATTGGTATTTCACCAATGGCAACACACCAGCCGAACTAAAAAAACAAATTGATGATATTCGTGAAAAAGCCAAGGCCAATAATCATCAGGTCAAAATTGGTGTGAATGCTTTTGTGATCGCCCGTGATACTGAAGAAGAAGCACAAGCGGTACTCCAAGAAATCATTGCCAAAGCCAATATCCAAGCGGTGAATTCATTTGGTGATGCGACACGTGAAGCAGGTGCTGCCACGGCTGAAGGCGAAGGTAACTGGGCAAAATCAACTTTTGAAGATTTAGTTCAGTATAACGATGGTTTTAAAACCAACTTAATTGGCACACCACAGCAAATTGCTGAACGCATTGTCGAATTAAAAAGTGTAGGTGTCGATTTGGTTCTTTCTGGCTTCTTACACTTTATTGAAGAAGTTGAATATTTCGGTGAAAAAGTGTTGCCACTGGTTCGTGAACTTGAAGCACAACAGCAGCAAGTTGTGTCAGCAAAATCAGCTTAAAACTGATTCTGTACAAGTCCATACAATCAGCATAATAACGATAGAATGGTAACTCCAATTTCATCCCCCAAGGCTCGGCTTGGGGGATTTTTTATGCGGATGGATAAAAGATAAGATCGGCACGCATAGAAATGACATCAAAACATGAGCAATGAATAGTGCGCGCTTCAGATAAAAATCGAAATTTAAAAATTATTTTTGAGCCTGGAAATGTGCTACAGCTTGATGACTTCAACTTAATCACCTTCAAAGTAATCTTGACTAGAATCACCGCCATATCAAATTAAGCAAAAATCTCCATATCATGCGATGTACTAACGTTTGCCTTATCCCAAAGCAAAGCATAAAAACAACTTCTTTGCGTTTATAACTCATTTAGATTTTTATACACTGTTCAATCTTATGCTGCATCCACAAAGGTAGAGCTATGCAATTGGTTTGGTTTCGCCAAGATTTACGACTGCAAGATCACACTGCACTTTGGCATGCTCGACAATCTGGTCCAACGGTTGCGTTCATAGCACTATCCCCACAGCAGTGGGCACTTCATGACGATGCTGCAATAAAAATTGATTGCTACTTAAGGCAACTTCATATTTTGCGTCAGCAATTGGACACGTTGAATATTCCGCTCATCATCCAACATATTCCGCTATGGTCTGGCATTGCCCATACACTCGGTGAAATTTGTATGGAACTAAAAATTAAACAAGTACATGCACATGTTGAATTGGGTGTGAATGAACTACGACGCGATGCGCAGGTTCAACAACAATTAGAACAGCAAGGGATCTCGGTACAGCTTTATCATGATCGAACCCTCTTTCCAGTCGGTAGCATTCGAAATCAATCCAATAAACCTTATCAAGTCTTTGGCGCATTTAAGAAAAGTTGCTATGAACGACTCAGCATCAGTATACCGAGTTGCTACCCAGCCATTGATGCGCAAACCGCTTTAGCCAAGCATGCCCTGTGGCAAACACCCTTCACTCTAGATGATTTTTATTCGGCGAAGATCAGTACTGAACAGCAAACGCTTTGGCCAATGAGTGAAGCCCATGCACAGCATTGCTTAGATGAATTTATGGCCCATGGTCTAGCCCATTATGCTGATGAGCGTGACTTTCCTGCGCTGAACAGTACCAGTCGCATAGGGTTATATTTGAACCTTGGAATTTTATCGATTCGTCAGTGCCTACAAGCCTTATTTCGTGAGCAAAACGGCTACTTTCACTTAGAAGGCAAAGGACAACAAACATGGCTAGATGAATTACTTTGGCGAGAATTCTATCAACATATTTTGTTTGATTTTCCGCGTGTTTCTAAACATCAGCCCTTTCAAATCAAGACAGCTCGCATTGCTTGGCGTGATGCCCCGCAAGATCTAGAGGCCTGGCAGCAAGGTCAAACAGGTATTCCTATTGTCGATGCTGGCATGCGGCAACTTTTAGCAACGGGTTGGATGCATAACCGTGTTCGTATGATTTGCGCCATGTTCCTGAGTAAAAATTTACTGATTGATTGGCGACTGGGTGAGCAATGGTTTATGCAACATTTAGTCGATGGTGATTTGGCTGCCAATAATGGTGGTTGGCAATGGTGTGCTTCTACAGGTACGGATGCTGTGCCCTATTTCCGTATTTTTAATCCGATCAGCCAATCGCAAAAGTTTGATGCGCACGGTGATTATCTACGCCAGTGGTTACCTGAATTGGCGCATCTTGATGCCAAACAAATTCATGAGCCTTATGCTAAAAATCTGCAATTAGACTTAAATTACCCGAAACCTATCGTAGATTTAAAACAATCACGCTTACGTGCGATTGAGATATTTAAAGCGTTGGGCTGAAATTTTTACATTGCACAGACTGAACAATATTATGCATATTTTCAGCGTAGTGAAAGATAGCCGTCGCGCAATTTAGTCCTTACAATAAGCAAAAACAGAGTAGAGTTCTCCATGTATACAGGCATCGTGCAAGGTTTAGAAAAAGTCTTAGAAGTTCGTCAAGGCAATGGCTTCACGACTTTGGTGATTTCCAATAATCAGAATTTTTTCCACGATGTTTTTATTGGTGCAAGCGTGGCAATTAATGGCGTGTGCTTAACAGCGACACAGATTGATCTTGGCGCAAATCAAGTACATTTTGATGTGTCTGACCTGACCAATCGCTTAACCACATTAAAACTACTCAGCGCAGGTGATGAGGTGAATATTGAACGCTCTGCCAAAGTTGGTGCTGAAAATGGTGGGCATAATTTGTATGGACATATTGAAGGTACGGCTCAAGTCAAACAACTGAGCCGACATGGCGATACCCTGCATTTAGATATTCAAATCCCAAACGGTAATATTAAATATTTCTTTCTCAAAGGCTTTATTGGTTTAAATGGATGTAGCTTGACCGTGAACCGTGTCGACCGCACGACATCAGAAATTTCAGTCGATCTCATTCCTGAAACGCTACGATTGACCACGTGGAAAGACATTCAAGTCGGTGATACCGTCAATTATGAAATTGACCAAACCACACGAACTTTGGTTGATACTTTAGAAAATATTCACCAACGTTAAATATTAAAAAAGCCTCCATTTGGAGGCTTTTGATTTTGATCTACGAGTAAAAACTAGGATCGGGCACTTTAGCTGTCAATACCCATTCACCTAGCTCTTGATATTTATAATCAATTGGATCATGCAATGTCTGTGTCCGCACATTACGCCAGAAACGGTCTAGGTTTAGCTTCGCAGTAGTTGCTCGAGCCCCCATCACTTGGAATATATTTTGGGTTATAAATAATGAACTATTGGTTGCTGCAATTTTTGCTGTTGCAATTGCAATTGACACCTGACCTCGTTGCTCGGCATCCAGGGCTTCGCCAATATCCCATGCCCATTGTAGAGTATGAACCGCTTTTTCAGCCAGCAAGCGTACGCTCTCGAGTTGCACATAAAATTCTGCAAAATGCTTTTGGGTAAAGGGATCATTCACTGCATTTTCAGCTAAAGATTTTGACCATGCTTTTTGGCTTTGTACCGTTTCTTTTGCTGTTTCAAATGCCCCTTCGGCTACCCCCAAGAACATATGTACAAAGATCAACTGTGCAATCAAAGGGCGTAAACTCGAATACGGTGTACTTAATGGGCCTGGGTTCAATAATAATTCATCTTTATGAATTTTCACCTGCTCAAAATGGCTGGTGCCGCTGTCCGTTTGGCGTTGTCCCATATTGTTCCAATCACCTAAAAAACTGACACCTTCACGCGCGGTTGGAATCACCCCTATCAGTAATTTATTCTCTGCATTGAAGCCTGAGCATAGTAAAACGTCTGAGTCTATTGAACCTGAACAAAAGCTTTTATCACCATGAAATATGAACTCATGTTCAGAAAGTTGAGACGCCGTCGTGCGTCGATCGAGTGGATTTAATGTATTACCCCAAAATAGATTTTCACGCGCCGTTTGTTCAAACCATGGCCCATATTGTTCAGGCTGGGCAAAAAGTTGAACTGTCGCAATCAATAAATGATGGAAACCATAAACATGTGCCAAAGAGCTATCGACTTGCGCAATGGTTTGAATGGTTTTGAAAATCGTATGCCAATCTGCACCCTGCCCACCATATTGTTTTGAAATGGATAAACCCAACAAACCACTTTGGCGAATTAAATCTCGCTGGGCTTTGGGGTTTCCTCCGGTCTTGTCACGCTCTGCTGCGGTCTTGGCAAATTCAGCCGCCAGCTGTTGTGCAATTTCAATAGGTGTTTGAGTCAGTTGAGTAGAAGCATTCATAAGTCTGTCTGATTATTCTATTACCGTTTTAGCTTAACAAAGCTGAGGCATATGGCTTAGCTAAATGCCTGCAGTCTATATCTCTAAAATCTATATCTTGGGATGGATTCAATGCCTAAAGTTAGATAACTTCGTGGGCTAAATTTTGCATACGTCGTTTGTGTAATGATCAAATATCATGAACGTTCGCGCTTATTTTTAAGGAAGGAGCACTTTTATGTCCTAACATAAAAGAATGTGTAAGAAGTACCTCTCCTGCTCCAAACCTTCTCCCAAGAGGGAGAAGGTGCTCTCAATCATAATTTTATTGCTAATAAGTCCTTATGACTTTGGATACACTGTCGCAATTAGATGCTCGACCACTTGTGGCTCTGCCAAAGTCGAAGTATCGCCTAAACTATCTAGCTCATTTGCCGCAATTTTTCTTAAAATACGACGCATGATTTTACCTGAACGTGTTTTCGGTAACGAGGGTGCCCAGTGTAATGCATCAGGAGTTGCCACAGGACCTAATACTTTACGTACCCACGCTACCAATTCTTGCCGTAATTCATCTGTTTCGACAGCATCCGCCTGTAAGGTCACGAAGGCACAAATTCCCTGCCCCTTAATATCATGTGGCATCCCCACAACCGCCGATTCAGCTACAGCATCATGTGCTACCAAGGCACTTTCAATTTCAGCTGTACCCAGTCGATGCCCTGAAACATTCAAAACATCATCCACACGACCGGTAATCCAGTAATAGCCCGACTCATCTCGGCGCGCACCATCTCCAGTGAAGTATGTGCCTGGATAGGTAGAGAAATAGGCCTCAATAAAGCGCTCAGGATCCCCCCAAATCGTCCGCATCTGCCCAGGCCAAGAGTCCTTAATCACTAAGTTTCCTTCCACTGCGCCTTCAAGTTCGTTGCCATCTGCATCGACAATTGCAGGCTGTACACCAAAGAACGGACGTGATGCAGAACCTGGTTTCAAATCAGTTGCACCTGGCAATGGGGTAATCATGAAGCCGCCTGTTTCCGTCTGCCACCATGTATCGACAATTGGACAACGGCTTTCACCCACTACGGTATAGTACCAATTCCATGCTTCAGGGTTAATCGGTTCACCCACCGAACCTAAGAGACGTAAACTGCTGCGGTCACTTTCACGAACAAAGGCATCCCCTTCACGCATCATCGCGCGAATCGCAGTTGGTGCGGTGTAGAGAATGGTGACATTGTGCTTATCGACAATATGTCCGGTCCGAGCCCAACTTGGATATTGTGGTACACCTTCAAACATGACTGTGGTTGTACCATTCGACAATGGCCCATACAACACATAAGAATGTCCCGTAATCCAACCGACATCGGCAGTACACCAAAATACATCATCTTGTTTAAGGTCAAAAACTTCACGGAAGCTGCAATTGACATAGGTTAAATAGCCGCCAGTGGTATGCAAAACACCTTTTGGTTTACCTGTTGAACCTGATGTGTACAAAATAAACAGTGGATCTTCGGCATTCATGGGTTCAGGTGGGCAAATGTCATTCACTGACATAATTTCCATGTGGTACCACAAGTCACGCTCAGGCTTCATTTCAATTGGGTTACCAGTACGGTGTACCACAATCACATTTTGCACCGATGCTGTACCCTGAATGTCTAATGCGACATCCACATTTTCTTTAAGTGGGATCGGCTTACCGCCTCGCATACCACAGTCAGCAGTAATCACCACTTTCGCTTGACTGTCTTCTATACGACTGGCTAATGAATCCGGTGAGAAACCGCCAAAGACCACACAATGTACCGCCCCAATCCGCGTACAAGCCAACATTGCAATTGCAGCTTCTGGCACCATTGGCATATACAGCACTACACGGTCGCCTTTACCTACCCCATGTTTTTTCAATACATTGGCAAAACGGCAGGTTTCATCATGCAATTCTTCAAAGGAAATAATTTTATGCCGTGAGGGATGATCCCCTTCCCAAATGATAGCCGGTTTATGTGGATGCTCTTTTAGGTGTCGATCTAAACAATTGGCACTGACATTGAGCTCACCATCAGCAAACCATTCGATTTTGAAATTATCTTGATGAAAGTTAGTATTTTTTACTTGAGTGAATGGCTTGATCCAGTCAAGCTTTTGCGCCTGTTCCGCCCAAAATTCGTCCGGTTGTTCAATGGATTGCTGATAACGCTCAAAATACTCTGTATCAGTGGTACGTGCGGTTTTCTTAAATTCTGCTGGTACTAGATAGATTTCTTTCATTGTTCGCTTCCTTGATCTTGTTCTATCTCATCACGAGAGCTTGATGGCATTTTGTTGATTGTTTTTTATGCATAATGGCAGTATGTACTGCATATTTCAAATCCGACAATCATGCTTTCGTCGTAGATTATTTATTCAAATTCAATCAGAATAACTTCGGATAACGCTCACTATGGCCAAAGTCAGCCAGATATTGCTATCGTCAAATAAAATGAGTCTCCCACTCTCGCTGTATTTTATACAGGCTTAGGATCTTGCCCATGAATTCAACTGACCCTTCCTATTTCCCTCCTCCTTTTCCTGCAGCAGATCATCCCTTATCGATCAGGGGCCGATTTGGACGTTTAAGTTTTATTGCCTGGTCTGCATTTTTACAGTTTATTTTCTTATGCAGCAGTATTGCGCTAGGTTTAAGTATTGATATTGTGAACATTGCCAGCCTATCGGTAGATTCGAACTGGCAAATTTCCCTACATGGCCTGTCCAGCCTGTTTGCCTTGGCAATCATGCTGGTCTACCTGTATTTCGGTATTGTGATTACGGTACGGCGCTTACACGATCTGGACCGCAGTGGTTGGTGGATGCTGCTATTCTTTGTGCCTTTGATCAATCTTTTTGTCTGGATCTATATCCTGCTTTTTCCAGGAACAAGAGGCAGCAATCAGTATGGCCCAATACGTACAAGCCCCGTCT
Source organism: Acinetobacter sp. YH01019 (assembly GCF_013420285.1). Taxonomy (NCBI): domain Bacteria; kingdom Pseudomonadati; phylum Pseudomonadota; class Gammaproteobacteria; order Moraxellales; family Moraxellaceae; genus Acinetobacter; species Acinetobacter sp. YH01019. Next base: position 1,603 of record NZ_VOYM01000054.1, on the reverse strand, counting down.
GGGAAAAGATTGTAGCTTGGCTGGTAATCATTTTTACCGTATTGAGCCTATTGGCGACGACTGCATTATTCTCTTATATGAGTGAAGGTGAACCTTCAAGAATCCCAAGTGAAGTGAAACAAAAAACGACTGAGTTCTTTTAAACCAATTGTGTCTGTTTTGCATAAATATATTGTGTATAAACTTCGCTGTTGTTAATTTTTTGCTGTAGTTGAGGCAAAATAAGCGAAATTTAAATTGTGGAGTTTTTGTGGCTGAGCAAGAGAATACTTTAAGCCAGGTAACTGAAGGGACGACTGAGCTCCTGCATCAGGCGACTGAAAAAACTGCCCAAACTGTGATCGAACATACCTCCAAGTACAATGATGCCTATAGCACCATTGACAAGATCATGGAGGGTTTCTGGGAGCGTGTGCCTTATTTCTGTATTGCGCTAACAGTCATTGTCATTTTCTGGTTACTGTCAAAACTGTTTAAGTTTTTTGTCCGTAAGACTTTAGAAAACCGTACTTATACCCGACAGAATCTGGTGCTGGTGCTGAACCGTGTCGGTAGTACCGTGATTGTTTTCTTCGGTGTTTTAATCGGGCTGGTGATTGCGATTCCAGGTTTCACCCCAGGTCAGCTGATGAGTGCGCTTGGGATTGGTTCGGTGGCGATCGGTTTCGCATTTAAGGATATTTTCCAGAACCTGCTCTCAGGTGTACTGATTTTACTGGGCGAACCTTTCAAGATTGGCGATGACATTATCGTCAATGGCATGGAAGGTACCGTGGAAGATATCCAGATTCGTGCAACCTTTTTACGCTCTCCAGATGGCCGTCGTATCGTAATTCCAAATGCTACGGTCTATACCAGTGCAGTCACAGTGAATACTGCTTATACCCGTCGCCGCTGTGAATTTTCGGTCGGGATCGGTTATGAAGATGATATCCAGAAAGCCAAGGATATTATTACTGCAATTCTGGATAAAGATCCGACCATCCTGAGTCAACCTGCATTTAGCGTCAATGTGATTGCACTGGCAGACTTCTCGATTACCCTCAAAGCCTTATGGTGGGTCAATACCACTGAAACAGGCATAGGCACCTCAATCAGTGCCGTTCAGGAACGGGTGATTCAAGCCTTTGCTGAACATAACATTTCGATTCCTTACCCAGTACAGGAAGTCAAAGTCTATCGTGGTGATCAAACCGAGACTGAAGCATCAACAGCTAAATAAGCGCCCTAAAACGTATGGAATGACAGTTTCAGTACGGATAATACGGTTGCCAAGACTTACCGCTTGGCAGCCGTTTTTTATGAGTAAATCAACTTCATAAGGGATGAATCCGCCCTCAGGGCCAATAATGATGCTACACGCATGATTGATCCCCGCAGGCATGGATTGTTCCACATAAGGATGCGCGACATAAGCCGGACAAGTCTCTGTAATCATGCTGGGTAAAATATCTTCGACAAAGGGTTTAAAGCGTTTCTCTGTACACGACAAATTTCACAGAACCCTTATCCTATCAGGCTTCTGCCTTCTTAAAATTGCCAAAATCTCCTTAAACTCTTCTTTTTTCCCAAAACCAATTAAACGCTGAATCGCCATTTGAAC
>NZ_VOYM01000053.1:0-28471 GCF_013420285.1 Acinetobacter sp. YH01019 | reverse complement strand
TGTTCAAATGGCTATTCTACGTTTGATTGGTTTTGGAAAAAAAGAAGAATTTAAGAAAGTGCTAGCAATTTTAAGAAAGAAAAAGCCTGATAGGACAAGGATCCTATGAAATTTGTCGTGTACAGAGATGATTTTTAATAATTTATAGTGATGGTCTGAGATGGATTGGTCATGTAAGAGCTGATTTAACTTCTTTAATATGACCTGGAAGGCTGTGTGACCTATGATGCGTGCCCGTGGTCGACTTTGCGATGCAATAAATTCAAGTTCGAAATCTTCTGCTTGAAAAACAATTTGTTGAAAGGTGTGAAAGCGTTTCAACATGCGGATTGTTTGGTCTTTAGATTTTTTAAACTCAGGTTGATCTGCTTCATCAGCAAGTCGTGTATTGCTAATGATTTGTTGATAGATTTTGTTCAGCAGATCATTAATGTCATCGTCGGCATCGAAGTATTGTAAGGCATGAGTTAAAAACGGTTCTGCGATCCGGGTGTAATATGTATAGATTGAACTATCTGCGAGTTTTTGATTGTCTTGAAATGCCTTCGTGTACTGAGTTGTATCAAAATCAAAGGTGGCTGATAATTTTTTTATTTGCTCTGAACTTGGTCGATAGAGACTGATGAGCCACAAAATAATACGTTTAGAAAACTCATTAAACTGCCCTTGGTGACGCAGGCAAAAATCAATAATGAGTTCAGCAATAGGTTGTTCCGTTGAAGATGTGCGAATCATTTTCAGCAAGTTTTTATGAATAAATATCACATTCTCTACCGCTTCAGAGGTATTTAGATCAGGTAAAGGCTTGGTTGCAGAAGAGACATTTCGTTCGATTTCATCACTTAATTGAGTTTTAAATTTTGGGAATGCAAAGTTTTCAAACTCATGTTCTGATAAACCACACGTGAGTGTGTTTTCTAACAAACATTGTGAAAGGGCAGGATCAACATCTGCATTCTGCAGTTGTAGCCAATTAAAATTGGCGTATTCACGTAAAAACTTAAAAGTCTTGTTGGTGTATGGATGTTTTATTTTTTGAAAAATGAGGTGCAGATACGCATTCACGTCTACACTGATGTCACGAATTTGCCTTGTATTGAAGTGAATGAGCCAAAGTCGTGTGAGTTGATCTGGAACAAAATTACGCGATTTTCGAATTGTTTTTTCATCGGCAAATAGATCGCCATAGCTTGGAGAAAGTGGCTCTAAAAAGATGATATTTAAATCGCAAATTTTTTGGATTTTTATGGGATTCTTTAAATGTTCAAGTAATGCATTTAATGTTGCTGTTTGACTTAGTCCACCATATAGCATTGAGCAAAGCAGAATATTCGCAATAATTTCTTCATCAGAAAACGTCGAGCTATCTTGAGCGAGAATCCAGTAGTGCCACAGTTTTTCGAGGATGATGTCAATTTCATGACCGGCTTGGATCCAATCTAGGGTGAAAATTGGTTCATCGCGTTTCATCTCAAAGGTGAGATAAGGTAGTGGGAGGTCTAGGTTATTACTTTTATTGAGGTCTTTGATATATGTTCGGAAGAATTCATGAGCATATTTTTTCCAGGCAAGATTCGGTGCTTTACGTTTAATAAACTCATAAATTGCAGGATAAGCTTGAATTAAGTCTTCATTTGAGAATTTTTGTTCATCAAAGTATTGTCGGAGCTCTTGTTCTGCATCAGCTCGTATGTCCTTTTTAGACTCATCTCGTTTGAATTGACGTCTGTCTTCAGCATAGCGTTTTTCTGAGATTTTTTTATTGCGTGATGACATGAGCTTCAACACCTGTAATTTTAAAATATGTTTTCATTTGCTCTAAAACATCTGCAATTTTAGAAAATTGAGAGAGCGATAAACTGGAAAATGGATGTGCTGCTTCTTGTTGCATGAGCTCATGTCCAAAGAGAGCTAAAATCTCAGGTTCGGTAATTTTATGAGTCAAAAATGCACGAGCTGTATGGCGATGCCAATTTGCATGATCAAGTCCTAATTCAGGATGGAAATTTTTGACTGTAGAAGGACTTAGTGGTTTCCACTCATCATCTTGGATGATTCCCAAAAAGGGCAGCTTACTTGCTTCTATTTGTTGTATAACATCACTTAAAGCTGGATGACTCATCATGATTTGAGTCGAAAAATATTCTAAAAATTTAAGGAATTTTTTTATCTCTTCAACTAAAAATGAACAAAGTGGGATTAGACGTCCGAATCCATTGCGGCCGCCTACTTCTTTGTCAGAAACCATCAAAATTTGGCGTTTTAAATTAAAGTTTTTAAGAAATCCAGGGAATTCAGCAACGGGGCGTGCTGCTGTAAAAAGAAGGAGGATATGCCACATCCATATGTTGTAGTGGTTGTATATAGCAATCAGATCGTCTTCAGCTTGTGAAAAAATATTAAACTTCAATACAGCAAAAATCTCTGTAATGACCTGTGGTTTTGGAGCTTTACGACTACCAAAATGAGTTATTGAATCAGGGAGCGAAGGTACACAACTTTCATATGTGCTTGCTACATCTGCACAAAGTGATTTTAGAATATCAATATATTGTGCATGTAATCGTGGAATATTCTGATGACAATAAGAAACAGATGATGACTGATTGGCATCAATCCCTGTGATTAAATCTGCGAGTTGTTTATTCCCTGTTTTTGCAAGAACCGTATGATGCAGTAGAGAACTCACCTTTACGACAGACAGTTTTGGAATCAATAATTCTTGTCTTAATTTGCGTAAATATTGCTGTATATCATCGAAACTAACCGAATCCATTTTGCGCAGATCCTCAATGAATAGATTCGGGATTGGAATGTCTAAATAGATCGTCTGATTGAGCAAGTTGTCTGAATACTCAAAATTGCGGTTCTCAAATACATTAAAGTGACTGTTTAAGAAGAACTGATCATTTTTATAGATCAATTTTTGGCGGTTATTTAACTTTTTAGCTCGCTTGCTTTGTATATATAGCCACTCATTCACACTGTTGCCTGTTAAAAATGCGAGCATCAAGATCAGAGCACTTTTATTTTGATGTTCAGAGTAGTCCACATGAAGTCTTTTCAGTAGATGGTTCATACTAGATGGGTTCGGGAAAAAACTACTCGACGTAAGTAAATGTTCTTTGCGTTGAATATGTTTTGCAACAAGCGGTAGAATATAATTTTGACTTGTTTCTGAATGTGCTGCGAGTGGTGTGACGTCAGTTGGATTGACAACAATTTGCCGATGAAGCGGCTCATCAATTAACGTTTCTATACTCAGTGCCTTAGGCGAGGCCCCTTTTTTTATTTCGATACTTTCTTCAATGAATTGTTCTTCATCAAGAAACTGATATTGAAGCTGTGTATCGATACTGGCACGTGCAATCTTCGCTTTGTTTTTTAAAACATAGTTAAAAGTAATGCGAATATCATTGAGTAGATTGCGATCAAACTCAGGCAATTCATCCGTATCTAATGTGATCAGATGTTGAATAAATTGCTCTAAGCTCAGCGTTAGATCTTTAAGATAGACATTCCAGAGGCGTTTATATTCTTCTGTATTATGATATTTTTTTTCAGTATCTAAATTTTTATTTGCAGTTCTAAAACGTTGGAATAAGCGCTTTACTGTATTGAAGTGTTCGGCGTGCGCTTGTTTAAAAAGATCTGGCTTGAGCTCAGGAAGAGCAATTAAATAAATTGCTGCTTTTAAAACTAGAATATTCCAATTTTTTGCATGCGTCTGCGATTCAGATAATTGCGAAATTGAATTGACATATGAAGTAATCGGTAGATCACTGATCTTAACTTTTTTAGAAAAAGAGATTACTGAAGGTTTGGGCAGATTTGACTGAAATTCTACATCGATGTCAAAGCAATCGAGATTGAGACCATCTAGATAGTTGTCAGTCTGTTGAGAAGACAATAGTTCAATCACAAAGTTGATATGTTGTGCACGTTCAAATTGCTCATCACCGAACAATTTTTCAATTGTTCTTTTAATTGAAATCATTGGTAAATCAAAATGTTCGTTTAGATCATTAGACATTTAAGATCTCCAAATTTTTTCTGCACTCAGATCGCTATTTGAGTGATCTAAGAGATCTTTTACACATCTGCTGTGTAATGATAATTCATTAAAAATCTGTGTACGTTCTTGCTTGATCTTTTTCATCCGCTGATTGAGTTGGTTTCGAGAGCATGAAAGCAAGTGTGCAAGTAACTCTAGGCTCATTTGATGGTGTGGCTTCAAAGATGATTCTTTGTTAAGAGTTAATAGTGTTTGACGTGAAAGATGTGTATTAATCAAGTGCAATGTTTTTCGTGGGTTCAAAGGCTTAATGTCAAATTTTGTAGATTTGATGAATTGAATAAATTCACGACTGCATAACTCCATCAGAAATGCTAACTCATCATCTGAAAAAGATTGTTGATTGTGAATAATTAAAGTGACTTCATTAATATCTTGCTTTAAATAGCTAAGATATAAGTGAATATTATTGAAAATGGAGTAGCCATCAAATTCTGAAGTTTTCCACACATGGAGTTCTTTTATGCGATTAGAAATATCTAAATCTGCAGTGAGATTTTTAAACATATTTAAGTAGCATAAGTTGAAACCATACGCTTGTGGATGAATTGTGATTCTGCTTTTTTTGAAATTTTTTAGAGTACTTATCTGTGTTGCTGGAAACTTCAAAAGTAGTTCAGATGTCAGATCCATGTGTGCTATTGAATAAAAATAATACAGCAATATTCACGTATATTTAGAGTTTTTGAATATGGCAGGAAGCATCATTTTTTTCTTGATTTTAAAGTTTTTTTATTATTGAAGGTTTCAAAATTTCCTACTCGATAGGATACTCACTATTAGTTAGCTATATTTGTGAATTGGCAAAAAATAACATGTTTCTATTATGATGTTCACATAGCAGATTACAATGAATACAGTAGGGATGAGTACAGTTGATTATTACAATAACAATGCTCAAATTTGATCTTTTTTAATGGTAATTAAAACCAAACAGGAATCAATTTTTGATAATTATGTAGACAAATTTAATTTGATTGATATCGGGAGCCGTATATGGAAATTAAACAACTGAAACAGGTAGAAGTCCTTACAGATATTGTATGTGATGTATGCAACCAATCAACGAAATTGGAATTTGGAACTTTATCTGCGCATTGGGGCTATGGTTCTAAGCATGACGGGGAAAGATATGAATTGCAGTTATGTGAGAAATGTTTTTTTTATGCACTTGCGACATTAAAGAAAGAGCGAGCAGATGAGTTTATGTTTGATGAAAACTTTGACCCTTCAACCCTAGATGGGTTTGGGTTGAAGTGAACCTATCATCGCGATAGGTTCTAAGAATCCAGAAAACACTGATTCAGATCCACGCCAGCAGCTTCATTTTTAATGGCGAGTAAGGGATTCAGGAAAAATATTTTTCTTTGCTTCGAGGTCACTGAGTTCGGAAAATGCTTGAATACCGCCTGCGGCTTTAATTCCATCTAAAGCGACAGATAGAGCTTCCTGATCTGACGGGAATGTTTCATCCCATACCGTAGAAGTACCACTTTGGTTCACCACTTCCAGTGTCCAGTCACTATCAGGTAATCGATAAATTAGAATTTCAATTTGCTCATTATCCTCTTGTAAAACTTGAGATAAGGGAGAGTCGATTAAATCATTTTCATCATAATCCAGAGTACTGTCATGATCAGACATCAGCGGTAACCTTTATTGTATTTAACATCCTTCCATAGTAATGAATGAATTAAATTTTGCCTAGCAGTGGAGATTATGGGGTACAAAGAATGGCTAAATTTAAAAAATAATTGCCCCGACAATAAAACAAAATAATCCAAAAATTACCCAAATCCAGACATTCGATTTGGGTTTCTCAGTATGTGATGTATAGAGTGGTTGTTGTTCCTGAGCAGGATTCTCTTGGTTGCCAGCTCTGTTCTTATAGGGTTGGTGCTTGGAATAGGATAGGCCTGTGCCTGGAATACCAACGCTGGTTCGGGTGCCTTTTTTGCCAATATTTAAAGAAGCACCAGGTTTGCCAATGCTCGCGCTACTAATGCCTTTATGCGTCAGATTGATTTTTAATCCAGGTAATATTTTAATACTCTTGCGAAATTTGAAGCCCATATTTTTTCCATTTACAAGAACCAGTTTGGTTTCTATCTCAGTTGTCCGGATACAGTGAAATAAAAGTTTGATTCATTCATAGGACTGATCATTTGACTTATCTAGTGAAATATCAGTATGTTCTTCAACATAAGATATTGGCTTTTAGGCAATGAATCAAACATCAAATTATTACAATCAGCATGCTCAAGCATTTTTTGAAAATACCTATCAGGTTGAAATGGCAAGTCTTTACGCACCATTTCTAAGATATTTGCCGGAACAGGCATTGATCCTGGATTTGGGCTGTGGCTCGGGGCGGGACACTTTGGCATTTAAGAAAAAAGGCTATCAAGTTGAGGCAATTGATTATTCTGCCGAGCTGGTTGAAAAGGCGAGAGAACTGACAGGCATCAATGTACGTCAGCAAAGTTTTTACGAGCTGAATGAAGTAGCTAAGTATGATGGTATTTGGGCCTGTGCTTCTCTTTTACACTGTGAAAGAGATCGCCTGACTGAAGTGTTGGGGCGCTTATTTAAAGCATTAAAGCCAAATGGTGTGTGTTACATGTCTTTTAAATATGGCAATACAGACCGTGAGAAAGAAGGGCGTAGCTTTACTGACTTGAATGAGCAGCAAGCTTACGACTTACTCAAACAAATAGATCAGGCTTTACTGTTACAGCAATGGATTACTGTAGATAAACGTTCAGACCGTACAGAAGAGTGGATCAATATCCTGATTAAAAAAGAGCAGGCTTAGATATGTTCAGTACAGCTGACATACCAACACCCAACGAGCAGCTGAAATTTTTGAAGCATATTCAGCAGATATTGCATTCTGGGACTTTTACTTCGACATATAAGTTTGCCTTGCTGATTAGTATTACAAGACTTGCGATTGAGCAGGGGAAAGATACTGGTGCGGTTCTGCATTTGGATTATTTGGATATTGCTGAAAAGTTTATTGATCTTTATTGGAAACAGTCATTGCCATTTCAATTCAACCAGTACGAACCTTTTACCATTCAACAAAGTACAGGTAAGCAAGCAAAGATCATCAGTGAAATCCAAATAGCACAGCAGCAATATAAAACAATCGCCGCTGCAAGAAGGGATGCAACTTTTTGGTTAAAACTGAGAAAATCAGTGGCTGATACAGTAAAAAGAATGCCTGTAGTCTACTTGCAAAATCTGAATGGGCAAACTTTTGAATTTCTCTACTGCTTGAATGATTCACAAAAGTTTCTGCAATTGTTACCAAAAGTGATGTATTGCTTAAGGCAGTTCAGTGAAATTATTGAAGAGTTGTGTCAGAAATGCTGGATTGATTTCGTTCGATTGAACAAACAAAATCTTGTTGTCCTAGATGGTCTACCTGATCTAGATGAATTTATGTTTGCTCCCAACCGTAGCCAATTGGGGCAAGTTGCGAACTTTCTCTTAGATTTGCAAGAATGTCAGTGTTTTTATTGTGGGAAAAGCCTTAAAAACAATAAATACGCAGTAGATCATTTTATCCCATGGTCGCTGTACCCAGCAGATACGGGTCATAATTTTGTGCTAGCAGATGACAAATGTAATTCACAAAAAAGTAATTACTTGGCTTCAAAAGACTTCTTGAATCAATGGTTAGAACGTAATCATTTACATGATCGATTGATCACTCAAGAGATTTCTCAACTTGGTTTTTTAACCGATATACAGCGTTCGCATCGGGTAGCGGATTGGGCCTATCAACAAGCGATTGAGAATGAATATTTGGTTTGGTTGGGGGGGAATGCAAAAAAAATCTTGAGCTGTTTATAAGCTATTTTATAGTAAAAATAACATTTAGCTATTGAAGAAAACCTGTAAACACTTATATTCAAAATCAGATACTAGTTTTTAACAATATTTAAATAATGACTTATACTAACCACCAAATAAAATATTTTGCATGGGAAATTACAAAAAAACGCTCGGCATCAGATATTGATCGTTTGTCGCAGTCGTTGTTTGATGCTCAGGTCGATGTAAATCCTCACCAAATTGAAGCTGCACTTTTTGCTTTAAATAATCCTTTAAGTAAAGGTGTCATTCTTGCTGATGAAGTGGGATTAGGGAAAACAATCGAGGCAGCTTTGGTGCTATGTCAGTATTGGGCTGAAAGACGTCGAAATTTATTAATTATTTGTCCTGCATCTTTACGAAAACAATGGGCGCAAGAATTACAAGATAAATTTAACCTACCTACGCAAGTTTTAGATTTGAAAACTTGGAATATGGCACGTAAAGATGGTGTTTATGATCCATTTAAAAATGGCAAGATTTCTATAATTTCATATCCTTTTGCAAATCGAATGGAATATGCCTTGGCACAAATTCCGTGGGATTTAGTTGTCATTGATGAAGCACATAAATTACGGAATGCTCATCGCTCAAGTAACAAAATTGGGAATAGTCTTAAACGCTCATTGATAGGCAAGAAAAAGTTGTTATTAACCGCGACACCGTTGCAGAACACTTTAATGGAGCTTTATGGTTTAAGTACGATTATAGATGAGCACTTATTTGGTGATGAGAAAGCATTTCGTTCTAGATATGTGGTTGATGGTGATATTCAATCGTTAAAAAAAAGAATCCAACAATTTATGCAAAGGACTTTGCGTAAAGATGTTTTGGAATATGTTCCTTACACCAATCGTCATGCTTTAACAGTTCCCTTTAAGCCTAGTGATCATGAACAAAGCTTATATGATTCAATCAGTGAGTATTTGCAGCGAGATGTCAGCTATGCATTTCCACAACAACAAAAACATTTAATTTCAATTGTTTTAAGAAAACTTTTGGCATCCTCGACTCCTGCTGTCATTGCAACTTTAGAAGCTATTCAACAGCGACTGAAAAAATTGCTTGAACAGCAGAGTCTAGATGAAGATTGGCTCAGTAATTTTATTGTTGATGAGGATATGGATGAAGAGTTGCTAGATGAGTTTGATGAGGAAGCAGGTCAAGGACAAATAGATGTTAGTTTAATTAAATCTGAAATAGCTGAAATTGAACGGTATATACAGCAGGCTTATAAAATTAAAGATGATAGTAAAACTTTTGCTTTGCTTTCAGCCATTGAGCAAGGCTTTGCTCGTATGTTTGAAATGGGAGCGAAACGAAAGGCTGTTATTTTTACTGAATCTAAACGTACTCAGGAATACTTAATCGCATTCTTGGAAGCGCGAGGATACAACGGAAAAGTAATAGGATTTAATGGAAGTAATACATCTGCAACGAATACAGGTATTTATCAAAAGTGGTTGGGCAAATATTTAGGGACTCAACATGTTACAGGCTCACCAGCAATTGATCGGCGCACCGCTTTAATCGATTTTTTTAAGAATGAGGCGGAAATACTAATTGCGACAGAAGCAGCAGCAGAAGGTGTGAATTTACAATTTTGCTCCTTGGTCATTAACTATGATTTACCATGGAATCCGCAACGTGTGGAACAACGAATAGGCCGTTGCCATCGTTATGGACAAGAATTTGATGTTGTTGTCGTTAATTTCTTAAATGAAAGGAATGAAGCAGATCAGCGAGTTTTGGAGTTGCTTAAAGATAAATTTCAGTTGTTTGATGGTGTCTTTGGTGCCTCTAATGACATTTTAGGAACAGTTGAAAGTGGTATAAATTTTGAAAAACGGATTTCTGAAATCTATGATCAGTGTCGTAGTTCAGAAGAAATAGAACAAAGCTTTAAGCAATTAAGAGATGAGCTAGAAGAGCAAATCAACGATAAAATGAAAAGGACGCAAGAGCTGTTACTTGAGCATTTTGATGCAGATATTCATGACTTGCTAAAAGTACAAAAAGAACGAGCTGAACTACAGCTAGATAAAATTAGTCGTTTGTTTTGGCTATCTACAAAATTTATTCTGGAAAAGTTCGCTCAATTTCATGACCATAATCTAAGTTTTGATTTAACTAAGTCACCTATATTAACAGCACCTTCAGGTAAATATCAGCTTATACGCAAAGGTGAGCGGATTCCTGAAAATACTTTTATTTATCGTTTAACTCATCCGTTGGGTGAGTTTGTGTTGGATAGTGCTAAAGGTTTACAAACACCAAAACAATTCATTCAGTTTGATTATAGCCAATATGGTCAAAAAGTAACTCTGCTGGAGGGGTTAAAAGGGCAACAGGGTTGGCTATCTATTACTGTCTTGAGTTTGGATTCTTTTCAAGAAGAAGAGCATATTGTGATCACAGCAATGACTGATGATGGTAGGGTTTTAGATGTGGACTTATGTGAGCGTTTGCTCCAAGTCAATGCAACAGTATTGTCTGATGTGGTGGAGCAGATTCCTGAAATATTTCAGGCAAATATTGATAAGCAGTATCAAGTTACATTAAACCATGCTTTGGAGCTGAATGATGAGTTTTTCAAAAAGGAACGGGATAAGCTAGAACAGTGGGCTGAGGATAGTTTGCTTGCCGTGGAGAAAATGCTTGAAGATATAAAGTTAAAAATATCTAGTCTGAAACGAGAGTCTCGCAAAGCACCTAATATTGAAACTGAAAAACGATTACAGGAAGAAATACAAAAAGCTGAAAAAGAAAAACGACGCATGCGACAGCAGGTTTTCGATGTCGAGGATGAAATAGCAGATAAACGTGATGCAATGATTGATGCGCTAGAGCAAAGGTTGCATCGCTCAAGCAAAGCCGAGAATTTATTTGTAGTGAGATGGCAGTTGGTTTAATACCAATTGCTATTTTTTTCTACGATTTTTTTTTATATTTAAAGTGATTTCTAGTATCCTTATCAGTTAATTTTGCCTAAGCAATTTTATTCGCTTCACCAGAACCTATTTATCATAAGGTTTTGAAAAATAGGAAATATTTATGAGTACTCAGTTTTCTGCACTTGTTTCTAAACTCAAAGAAATTTTTCAAATCAATCGTCCTGATTTAGATTTTGGAGTTTATCGCATTTTAAATGCACGTAGTACCGAAATTGCTGAGTTTTTGGATAAGCGTTTAAAAACCAAAGTTGAACAATACCTTGGCGAAGCAAAGTCGAGTCTTGATGAAAATGTTTTAAAAGAATTAGAAGCTGAGCTGAAAGCAGAATTTGGTAAACGTGCGTTTAATGAGCAAGGTGAGCTTATAGATGCTGAAGCAATAGAAAGTGCATTAGGTCAAAAATACATTGCTTTAACTCAAGCAGATGCACATGAAATGACAGATCAGTCACAAGTGTATAGTCATTTGCTCACGTTCTTTAGTCGTTATTATGATGATGGTGATTTCATTAGCCAACGTCGTTATAAGGGTGATACCTACGCTATTCCTTACTCTGGTGAGGAAGTGATGTTGCACTGGGCAAACAAAGACCAGTACTACACCAAGTCTGGTGAGATGTTTAGCAACTATCGTTTTAAACTGAATGATGAGCGTTCAGTTTTATTCCGTTTGGTGAGTGCAGACACAGCGCGTGAAAACCGTAAAGACAATGATAAAGACCGTCGCTTTATTATTGTGACAGAACCAAAGACCTTTACTCGTATAGATGAAGACGGTGAAGAGTTTGAAGAAACGATTGTTCCATTCTCTATTCAAAATAATGAACTGACCATTCTTTTTGAATATGCAACTTTGCCTAAAGGCTCAAAGCAAGAAACATTAAATATTGAATCGTATAACAAAATTGTGGGTGCGGAAGTTTTAACTGCGGATTGGCTAAATGATTTAGTACAGCTTGCACCAACTGAAAAAGAACCAAAGCGTACAGTACTGCAAAAGCACTTGAGTACCTATACGCAAAAAAATACAGCAGATTATTTTATTCATAAAGACTTAGGTAAATTCCTACGTCATGAGCTTGACTTTTATATTAAAAATGAAGTAATGCATTTGGATGATGTGGTGAGTACCGATCAATTTATTCAGATTGAACGTCAGCTCAGTATTATTAAATGTTTGCGTCAAATTGGTTTAGAAATTATTAGTTTCTTGGCTTCGCTTGAAGATTTTCAGAAAAAGTTGTGGCTAAAGAAAAAGTTTGTCGTCAGTGCTGAGTACTGCATTACTTTAGACCGAGTAGATGAGTCTTTATATACTGAAATTGCAGGCAATACAGCACAGTGGCAACAATGGGAAGATTTAGGCTTTAAAGGAACAGATGCAGGTTGGGGAACGGTTGATTATTTAAAACAATACCAAGCTTTGATGGTCGATACATCATTATTTAGCTTAGAGTTTAAGGCAGAGCTTTTAAAACGAATTGATGATTTAGATGCTCAAACTGATGGTTTGATCATTAACAGTGATAATTTTCAAGCTCTCAATGTTTTAAAGCAAAAGTATAAGGAAAAAGTGAAATGTATTTATATTGATCCACCCTATAATACTTCAGCATCTGAGATTATTTATAAAAATGGTTACAAACATAGTAGCTGGCTAAGTTTAATGGATAACCGTATTGCTAATTCGATATCTCATTTGGCTGGCGATGGTTTGATGCAAGTTGCGATTGATGACCAAGAGTATAGATATCTTAATTTACTTTTAGAGCAAAATTTTGGAATAAGTAATTTCATTTCTAGTATTTCAATTGAACATAATGCTAAAGGTATTCCACAGAATCACATTTCTGCTACACATGAATATTTACTCATGTATGCTAAAAATATTGAGGCTGTAAAAACATATGACTTTACTATCGATGAGGATGGTCTAGATCAGAAATACCCTTTAGTCGATAAAAATGGAAAGTACAGAGAACTACCTTTAACTAGAACTGGATCAGAGCCTTTAAGAGAAGATAGACCTTATATGTTTTTCCCGTTCTTATATAAAGATGGGGAACTAGCTCTTATACCTGAAGATGAATACAAGAAAATTTATGATCCCAAAGAAAATAAATTTAATGATGAATTTGTTGACCAATTAAAAAATAAATACGAGGCTGACGGCTATCAATTTATTCTTCCAAAAAATAGTAAAGGTATTTTTTATCGTTGGAAATGGGGAATTGAAAGTTGTAAAAAAGGACTACTTGATGATGAGTTGGTTTTTAGAAACAACACCATCTATAATAAAAATAGAGTGGATAATAAAGTTAAGCCAAAATCATTGTGGTCAAACTCTAAATATGATGCTACTAGTAAAGGTACGAGAGTTCTAGGTAATTTATTTAATAATAAGTTGTTTGACTATCCTAAAAGTATATTTGCTGTAATTGATGCATTAACGATTGGTAGTGATAATAAATCTCTAGTTTTGGATTATTTCGCAGGCTCGGGTACAACAGCGCATGCAACCATTGCTTTAAACCGTGAAGATAATGGAAATCGAAAATATATCCTTGTGGAACAAGGTGAATATTTTGATACAGTCATTAAACCACGTATTCAAAAAGTGGTGTATTCAGCAGACTGGAAAGAAGGCAAACCAACCAATCCTGAGTCTGGTATTAGCCACTGCTTAAAAGTGATGAAACTCGAAAGTTATGAAGATACGCTCAATAACTTAGAGTTGGTGCGTAAAGGTGCTCAACAGACACTTTTAGCCGAGCAACAAGCCTCAGTCAAATCAGAAGATCAAAATGCCTATAGTGACTATCTCATGCACTATATGCTTGAGCTTGAAAGCAAAGATTCATTACTGAATGTAAAAGACTTCCTAAAGCCATTTAGCTATCAAATGAATATTACTACGGATAGCGCAGGTGCATTTGAACGTAAAAATATTGATTTGGTTGAAACTTTTAATTATCTCATTGGACTGAATGTTCAAGAAGTAGATTATCAGTTAGATAAAGGCTATGTGCAAATCACAGGTAAATTACGTACTGGTGAATACACCACTGTTCTGTGGCGTGATTGCGACAAAATTGGCTATGCAGAGCTCGATCAATTACTTTCAAAACTTAAAATTAATCCAAACGATGGTGAGTACCAATTGATTTATATCAATGGTGATCACAACGTGGCAAGCAAATACACCACCAAAGAGGGTGAAGAAAAACAACTCAAAGTTCGTTCGATTGAACAAACCTTCTTAAAAAATATGTTTGAGGAGTAATGCACTGTGGCAAAAGCTCCTAAAGCAAAAACGAAAGCGGTTAAAGTTAATTTTCACGAGCAATTGATTTTAAATAAATGGTTGTGGTCGAAGTTTAATCCGAATCGTTTGGAAGGCATGAAACAACAGCTTGATTATCCTCAGTTTGAGGGAATTGAGCATGAAGGTGATAATGCAGGACAAACGAAATTCTTTAGTGTGATTAGCAATACCTTGTTTAACAAACAGGTTGTAGATATCGATGTTCTACGTCGCTATGACTTAAACATTGTTAAGCATTGGCAAAAAATCACTGAAAAACGTAATGAAATAGAAGGGCATGTTTTAAATCTAAAATATTTCCAATACCTCTCATTGCTTTTTACAGAACTGTATTTAGATCAATATTTTAATCATCAAGCGGGCATGCTCAATGAGCTAAATGTTGAACTTGAACAATATAATGATGATCAGAAAATTGATGCAGATCAATTTCAGCAGTATTTGCCTGAAGACCTAAATAAAATCGGCTATTGGAATGCGACGGGTAGTGGTAAGACACTACTGATGCATGTCAATATTTTGCAGTATTTAGACTATTTCCAACATCAAAATGGCGATAGTACTTATCCAGACCAAATTATTTTACTTACACCGAATGAAGGCTTGAGTGAACAGCATTTACAAGAGCTGACAGACTCAGGTTTTCAAGCGACTTTGTTTGATAAACAAAAGAGTCGTAATAGCTTGTATCGTGATGAAATTCAAATCATCGATATGAATAAGCTGAGTGATAGTGATGGTGATAAAACTGTTGCGACGATGAGCTTGGAAGGTAAGAATCTTGTTCTGATCGACGAAGGGCACCGTGGTACGAGCAGTAGTGCAGGTGCTTGGATGGAGCGTCGTGATATTCTTACTAAAGATGGTTTTAGTTTTGAATATTCGGCTACCTTTGGTCAAGCTGTAAGTAAGGCAGACAACGTTTATAAACGCTTTGAAGATGCAAAAAAACAAAAAGCCAAAATGCTGTATGGTATGGCGATTAATAAGTTAACCGAAGAACAGAAAAAAAATATTCAGCTTGATGAATTAGAACAGCAAAAATACCGTAGGGAAGCACTTCGAGAAGTGTATGCTAAAAGTATTTTGTTCGATTACTCGTACAAATATTTCTATGCAGATGGCTATGGTAAAGAAGTCAATATTCTGAATATGAAAGAATATCATGAAGATGATGAGCGCAATCTATATCTTACAGCTTGCTTACTATCGTTCTATCAACAGCAATATCTATTTAAAAAGAATCAGGCAAAGCTAGCAAAATTTAATATTGAAAAGCCACTGTGGGTATTTGTCGGAAATAAAGTCAATGATGATGACTCTGACATTTTAGCCATTGTGAAATTCTTGGCGGATTTTTTAGATGCATCTCGTAAGAGTAAGGTGATCAGTTGGCTGCATGACTTAATTACTAATACATCTCGTTTGGTTGATCCTAAAGGAAACAATATTTTTGCCAATCGTTTTGCACCTTTATACGGTCAAAATGCAACTGAGCTTTACCAAGATATTTTAAAAAGTTTTTTCAATGCGACAACCAATCAACGTTTGAACGTAGTACGCATTACAGCGAATAAAGGTGAGTTACGTTTACAAGTCGGAGAAAACACGCCTTTTGCAGTGATTAATGTCGGTGATGAAAAAGGCTTATACGATAACTGTGATGAATCAAGCAAAACACATTATTTAAATGCACGTACTGATGATTTTGCAGAGTCATTATTTCCGACATTAAATAATGATGATAGTGAAACACATCTTCTAATCGGTTCACGTAAATTTACCGAAGGTTGGAGTAGCTGGCGTGTCTCGACCATGGGCTTGTTGAACATGGGTTCAGGTGAAGGTGCTCAGATTATTCAGCTCTTTGGTCGTGGCGTACGTTTAAAAGGTGAGAACTTCTCTTTAAAACGAACACCAAGAGAAATTTATAGTAAGGCTGAATATAAAGGTCTGCATTTAGATTTGATGCAAACTATTAATATTTTTGGTTTACGTGCTGACTACATGGAAAAATTCCGCGATTATCTAAATGATGAAGGCATTATCCTGAATCAGGATTTAGTCACATTGGATTTTCCAACCAATAAAATTCAAGCGCCTCGCTTAAAAACACTCACATTAAAAGATGGCTACAAAGATAATCAAGCGAATGGTTTTAAGGCTCAGTTAAAGCTTTCGATGTTTAAGATTCCAAAACAATACGAAGGTAAAATCAAAAAACCTTTTGTTGTTTTGGATTTGTATCCTCGCTTGCAAGCCTTTCATACCGATAAGTCAAAGCGTCAAATTGATGTTAAAGACAAGCGTCAAGAGCATGAGATTTCACCAAAAATCATGTGTATGTTTGATTTTGATGAAATTTACTTGCAACTTCAGCAATATAAGTTCCAACGAGGATATAGCAACTTACAGTTGAATGTTGATGATTTACAGGAGTTTTGCTTAAGAGATATTAAGACCTCTACAGAAGACTGGTACAAGCTTTTAGTTGACTCATCTGAATTAACCAATGACGTGAGTGGAATTAAGAAACAGCAAGCGATATTAACTGAGTTGTTACAGTCCTATATGGATAAGTTCTATCATGCGATTAAGAATGCCTATGAAGGGCAGTTTTATGAAGTGACAGAATTTAGCTTGGATGATAAGGATTTGCCTGTACAGATTTGTGAGCAATATACCCTTACTGCTAAAGACGGTCAAAATAACGAGGCACAAGAAGTATTTGATCGTTTGGAAACACTGAAAGATTTGGTTGCCAAAGGTGATTTAGAAAAATTAGCACCTTGGAAAGAAGATGGTAGCTTTAGAGCGATTACGTTTGATCGTCATTTGTTCTATCCGTTGTTGGATAAGAAGGATGAAAGCTTACCATTTACATGGTCACCAATGCTATTTGACTACACTAGTCATACCCAAAGTAGTGAAGTGAAGTTTGTTCTAGATTTGCAAAGTTATATTAATACTCCAGCTGCTGATGATTTATTGAAAGATTATGAGCTTTATTTATTGAGAAATGCTGATAATAAATATCGTGGTTTAGGTTTTGCTTTAGCCGGAAATTTTTATCCTGACTTTTTGTTATGGCTAGTAAACAAACAAACAGGGCAGCAATATTTAACTTTAGTTGATCCTAAAGGCATCCGAAACATGAATCACGACGATGCTAAAATTGAGCTCTACAAAGAGATTAAAAATATTGAGGCTAAGCTTGAGCATCCTGACTTAATATTAAGCAGCTTTATTTTGTCTATTACACCATTGAAAGATATTTTAAATAACTCTCTTTCTGAAGAAGAGTTTGCTGAAAAGAATGTCTTATTTATGGTGGGTAATGGGACAGCTTATCTTGAGCAAATGTTGAAGAAAATTTTTGTTCAATAAAGTATGGGACAAATTGAAAATATGAAATACCAACCGCCTTATACCATCACATCTAAAATCATTTACCTGATTGCACAGATTAGTGAGAATATAGGGCGCCTGACTGTTTTAGAAGAAATCCAAGACAGCTTAAAACTACGAAAAGCCAATTACCCCGACAAGGTAATTGGCTTTAGTAAAGAATTCTCTTATCCGGTGATTCGCTGATCCTCCCAATAACACGGCACTACAATCAAATTATTTTCATGCACCCGTGACCATAATCGGACACCTAAATCCCGCTGCATATTCTGAAGTGTGAAATTGGAAATTAGCAGCGTGGACTTCATGTTGTCGTAACGGCTATATAAGACCTTATGCACCATTTCTAGGCGTTTCTCATGCCGGTCATGCAGGCCATATTCATCAATCACCAATAAATCAAAACTGGAGAAATGCTCGATAACTTCCTTTTCAGAGCGTGAAGCATCTGACCAGGTGTCCATCATTTTTTGAGCAATTTCTGCACTGGTATAGTAGCGTGCAGATTTTGTACTGTTATGCAGAATGTTGCGAATAATTGATGCACTCAGATGGGTTTTACCTGTACCCGGTGTACCAATCATCAACATGTTCGGGTTGTGGTCAGAAATAATCTGCTGTGCAAAGGACTGACATAGTTTGATGGCATTGTCTTGTGCAGGACATGCAACTACATAATTCTTGAAGCCACGATCCAGGTAGCGTTTATTGAGCCCTGAGTTTTTGATCTTCTGTTGTAGCAATCGCTGTTGCAGTTCATTCTCATAGGCTGCATGTGAGTGATGGACGGTTTCTTTGGCACACAATTTACAGAGCCTATGACCAGCAATTTCCATCAGGGGTATATGATGGGTAGGGCAAAGTGTTTCCGTTGTTTCTGCGCGAAACTGGAGTGTTTTAAGCATGGTATTCATGGCTGATCTCCTAAATCCATTTTGAATTTTCTAAAAAACTCTCATTTTTTTCTTCAAAATTTGAAGATGAAGATGAAGATGAAGATGAAGATGAAGATGAAGATGAAGATGAAGATGAAGGGCATGATTCAAGCATGGCTTGAGTAATACACGGGCTCTTCTCAGGAGCTGCTTGAGCATTTACTTTTCGTTGCTTGGTTGATGCTTGAGCATTACTTGCGGATTTCCCCCAACGTGCTTGAGCTGCATTTTTAGCTTTATCAGATTTCATTTGCTGATTTTGCAATGCCTGGCTTTTTAAACTGGTTAAAAAATTTGAATGAATCTGCTCAGATTCGACTTCAAACAAATCCAGTGCTATCAGCGTATTCAACAAAGTTTTAGCCTTGGTATGTTGCGACAATTTTGTGATGCTACATACAGTCGCTAGGTCATGAGGAATGGCACCATTTTTCCAGAAATCCATCATTAACAGCAGTGCCGCACCAATTTGTTCTGCCGTCATTCGTGCAAATTTTGCCTGTAGGTCGCCAATATAGAGTGGCATCCAAATTGAAATATCTTTATGCATGTGTTCACCTTTTTATAGATATAGAGGGGCTAAGGTCATCAATTTGATGACCTTGTATATTTATTAGATCAGGGAGCTAGATTTATTAACCGGATACGGGCTTGTTGGGCTAAATCATCGTAATGGGCTTGTCCATCATCTAGCATTCGCTGTAGCCAAAGTCTCAACGCCTGATGGTCATCGAAACATTTGTTAACTTTCAGCAAAAAGGCCAGATTGTGCAGTTTGGGAATGTGTAGCTCATAGATTAATTCACGAGCGACCATATCTGCTTCTGGGCTGACGACCACACCACCAAAGAAAGCCTTACTATTCATGTGCAAGCTCCTCTGTATTGAGTTTTTCTAGCATGGCTTCAAAAGCACTGCCATCGCGACGTGTAACATTGGGGATGTAACGGCTATAGACCCGAAACAGCATTTCAGTGGTTGAATGTCCCAGCTGGCGTGCGATCCATTCCGGATTCTCGCCTGCCGACAGCCAGAGTGTTGCTGCTGTATGGCGTGTTTGATAAGCACGACGTGGCTTTAGCCCTAAAAAGCGTAACAGGGGATGCCAGACACGCTTGTTTACCAAGCGATAATCGAGAGGCCCACCATCACGATTACAGAAGACAAAACTGGATTTACCATTATTTAAGCTTTTCTGTTGCAGAAAGGCCTGATAAACCCGATCACTCATTTGGATGGTACGGTCAGAACCATAAGTTTTGGTTCCACCAAGCACACCATTTACTAACGCTTCTCTGATATGGATTTCACGACGTTGTAAGTCGATATTTTCCCATTGAAGACCATCGATTTCACTGGTACGCATACCCGTAAAAAAGCGAATGGTGTAATAGGGGCGGAAGTCTTCACGCACTGTGGTAAGAATTTTATGCACCTCTTCCAGAGAAAAAGGTGTGACTTCAATCTTGCTTTCCTTCAGATTGTTAATATTTTTATAAGGCGACTCAAACTCGTATCGTTCAGCCGCATCATTGAGTATCATACGTAAAGGCGTCATGATTTGATTGATCCTCGATGCTTTCAGACTTGTTTGATCTTTTCCGTGTGTCACTTTGGCGAGAGAGGCACGGAAGTTCAGCAAGTCTGACTTCTTAATTTTTGTTAAAACAAGATTACCAAAAGCAGGTAACAAGTAATTTTTAATGACAATCGCTACTTTCTGTTGATAAGAACCTCTCCATTCAATTTTTTTCTGTTTAAACCACAAAGCTGTAAAATCTTTGAAAAGTGGCACTTGTGTTTGTACTGCAATTTGTTGACTACGTTTTTCTTTGAAGTCATCAATTTTTTTACTTTTAGGAAAATATTTTTCATATTCAAAAGTACCTAAAGTGATTTCCGCTTCCAGTTGTTCTAGACGCTTCTTTAGTACTCTTCGGTTGTATGCGTTATCTTCAAGGCTCGTTGTTTCTCTGCATCGAATACCCATATAACGGAAGTCAGCAATGAGTCTTCCATTTCGTTCGCGGATGCTAGCCATATTCATAGTTCCTCTATAGTCAATTATTGAAGAGCATCCATGCTTAAACCTGTAAATTTCAGCATTTCCTTTTCGATACGCTCCCAGACAAAGAGAATCTTGCGTCCACCAAAAGGACGAATATAGTGAACACCTTCAATGAAGACGCTATCTTTAAGTTGATTGCGAATAGTACGAGCGTCGTACTGAATTTTTTCAGCCAGCTGTTGGGCTGTAAGATAGGTATATGACATAATAAAAGCCT
Organism: Acinetobacter sp. YH01019; assembly: GCF_013420285.1. Lineage (NCBI taxonomy): Bacteria > Pseudomonadati > Pseudomonadota > Gammaproteobacteria > Moraxellales > Moraxellaceae > Acinetobacter > Acinetobacter sp. YH01019. The sequence continues at coordinate 7,607 of NZ_VOYM01000053.1, read as the reverse complement.
CTGATTTTTTACTAGTTAAATAGGAAAAATTATCCCTAAAACGTAAATTATCATATTTTTATGTCTTTGCAAGTACTTTTTATTATCTAACTAGGAAATTTTATGATTATTTCAAACTTGGCAGTTTTGTTGGCAGAAAGAAAACTAAAAGTTGCTGATCTGGTTAGAAGCACTGGAATTAATAAATCTACTTTACATAAACTTTATAATGATGAGTCTGTAAGAATTGATTTTGAGACAATTGATAAGATTTGCACAGCACTAGAGGTAGAGGTTGGAGATTTATTGATTTTTAAAAAAAATATTAATAATCAGTCCAGTGAAGAGTAGTTTGGTCACCGATGGTCACTTTGAAATCTTGATTGGTCACAAAGTAGATATGAAATTTGAACGATCGTTAAAATTTATCTAGATAATTTGAATTGATTTATTTAAAACTTAGACGAATATCTAAAAATGAGCTTTTTTAGGTAAAAATTTTGGTCACCGATGGTCACTTTAGAAAAGTGATTGGTCACAAACTTAAGAAATAAGTTCAAATTTTTTTTTGGGGGGGATTCGATTTTTTAGGCCTCGATTTTAAATCTAAACAGTCTAAAATTGTATGTAAGTGAGTAGCGTTTGAGGTCATTTAAAGTGATTTATATACGGTGTGGCACATAATGGTCACATTGTGGGCACTGAATATAGAGCTGGGCAGTAAAATTTATAAGTAGGCTTTAGTAAATAATTCTAATTAGATGAATAAATATCAATTAAATCAACAATAAAAAAGCCCCCATCTTTCGATGAGGGCTTTTTGAATTTGGAGCGGGAAAGGAGACTCGAACTCCCGACCCCAACCTTGGCAAGGTTATGCTCTACCAACTGAGCTATTCCCGCGGAGTCTATCCAATTTTTTAAATAAAAAACCGAATGAAAAAATTTTGGAGCGGGAAAGGAGACTCGAACTCCCGACCCCAACCTTGGCAAGGTTATGCTCTACCAACTGAGCTATTCCCGCGGAGTCTATCCAATTTTTTAAATAAAAAACCGAATGAAAAAATTTTGAGCGGGAAAGGAGACTCGAACTCCCGACCCCAACCTTGGCAAGGTTATGCTCTACCAACTGAGCTATTCCCGCATAGCCACGTATAATACATTAAGCATTTTTCAGGTCAATAACTTTATGAAGAATGCTGTATCGTTTGCATAAAATAAAAACAATTTGATTGAAATTAAGCTCATTTTTTGATTTTTCTAATGAAATAAACTTTTTTGGCTGAACCAACTGCGTTTTAAGCTTGTCAAGATATAAGAACACTATCAATAACAGGCTATACTAAAGCCAATATTAGGTATACATGTTGGAGAACCCTTTTGAGTTTGGAACAACAATTAATTGAGCGCTTACAAACTTTAGCGCCAACACATCTTGAAGTGGTGAATGAATCTGCTGGTCATGGTGGCTATTTTCCAGGTAAAGAATCGCATTTCAAAGCCGTCATTGTGAGTGAGGTTTTTGCAGGCTTGCGATTGGTACAGCGCCATCAGAAAGTTTATGCTGCGGCCGGTGATCTATTGAGTCCTGGTAAAATTCACGCGCTTGCCATTCATGCATTTGTTCCAGAAGAGTGGAAAGGTCAAGCAACACCAAGCCCTGAATGTGCGCATGCACCAAAATCATCATAAGGTGCGGCATGGAAACTCAATTACTGATTAAAATCATTCATATGTGCGGCGTTGCATTGGGTTGTTTCGCAATTTTGATTCGTGCATTTACCTTATTTAAAGGGACGCAAGGCAATTTACCTAACCCCGCAGGGCGCAAGTTATTTGTTGCATTGCAACATGGCTCAATGACTTTGATTGCTTTAACAGGTCTTGTTTTACTGTACATGAAGAACTTTGATGTCCAGCCGTGGTTTTATGCCAAAGTGGTATTGTTCTTGGTGTTGTTATCATCATTGTCGAAAGCCTATAAAAAAGATGACAATGCAATGTTAGTACAACGGCGTGCTGGCTTATTTATTGCAGCAGTTGCGCTTATTTCTATTATTACATTGGTTATAATCAAACCAGTTTTTGGATAGTTTAAAAAAGCAGATCCACATGGCCGAATTCATGGCCTGAGTACAAAAATATAAAAGATCAGAGGGTTTTGAATGCGCACACGTGTGGTGTTTAATCAAAAAGGTGGGGTGGGTAAGTCGAGTATTACCGTGAATTTGGCTGCAATCAGTGCACATCAAGGTTTAAAAACCTTGGTCATCGATCTCGATCCACAAGCCAATTCGAGTCAGTATTTACTCGGCGATGATGCGACTTATTCAGCAGATAAACCTGCCTTAGAGCCAAATATCGAAAATTATTTTGATGAAGTATTGGGTTCGCAGCAAAGCAAAGGTTTATTAAGCAATGCTATTGGCTCGATTTTAAAAAATCGTACCAAAGGTCTAGAAAGCTATGTGCATCAATCACCGTTTAAAAATTTAGATGTAATTCCTGCAAGCCCAAATTTGGGTGCGTTGGCACATGCTTTAGAATCTAAACATAAAATTTATAAACTGCGTGATGCCTTGCAACAGTTGAAAGGTCAATATGATCGCGTGTTTATTGATACGCCACCGGCATTTAACTTTTTTACCTTGTCTGCATTAATTGCTGCTGATCGTGTACTGATTCCATTCGATTGCGATGTATTTTCTAAACGTGCATTACAAACGTTGATTGAAAATGTTTTGGAAACTCAAGATGATCATAACGATCATTTAGAAATTGAAGGCATTGTGGTGAATCAATATCAGGCGCAGGCAAAATTACCACGTGAAGTGGTACAGCAGTTGAAAGATGAGGGTTTACCCGTATTAGAAAGTATGCTGCCTCCATCAGTATTGATGAAAGAATCTCATCATAAAAATCAACCGTTAATCCATTTAGCTGCAGATCATAAATTGACGCAGGCCTATCAATCATTGTTCAATGAAATTGAGCAAAAGTAGTATCGAGAATTTTATGAAAGCGCTTCAATTAGGTTTGCTTGCTGTAACTACTGTGTTGTTGACGGCATGTGCAAGTACGCCAAAACCGGCTTATGTTTCGCCGACGCAATATCAGTCATTGAGCTGCCAACAGCTGCAAAGCGAATATAACCGTATTCATCAATATATTGAAAATGGCGTCGAAACGCCTAAACGTACGGGTGTAGGCGTCGGTATTGGTCTTGGTGGTGGTTGGGGGAGCCGTGGTGGTTGGGGGATTGGCCCAAGTATTTCGGTCAATATGGGACAATCGTCAAATACCAAACGTACTGAACTTTCACGTGTTTTAGGTGAACAAGAAGCCATTGTACAAGCTGCAAAATTTAAAGGTTGCCCAATTATTGTGAGAACCAATACGGCCACTGCTGCAAAATCTTAAAGGATCAATTTGCGCGTTTTTGCAATTTGAGCATGAGAAAAGTGTAATAAAATTTGTCAGCTGACCAAAGGTAAGCTGGCTTTTTTTATGCTCAAAGAAAGTCATTAAACTGTCATATTTAAAGAATTATAAGTTATTAAAAAATATTAATTATTCAGCATAACTTTGTTTTGAAATGAAAAATATTCAAAGCTTTGTTCAGCATTTTCTTTTCTATAAAGATAAATAGATGTGACCTGTGGCGTACTTGTTTTTAAGAATCTATTTCGGCTAAGGTGTGCGCTTTGCAGTATTTGAATAGGTTTATATGATTGAGAGTTGGCTTTTTGTATTGGCGATGATGGCGGTTTTAATGACCCCAGGTCCGTCAAATGCATTACTTGCAAGCTCTGCCCATCAACAGGGAATGGCAAAAACCATCGTGTTGGTTCCAGCGGAATTAATGGGATATTTTTATGCGATTAATATTTGGGCATTGATCATTCATTTATCGGCACCAGTATGGCCGAACCTTATTCATATCTTACATTTTCTCAGTATTGTTTATGTTCTTTGGTTGGCTTTTCATCTATGGAAGTCAGCACATTTACAGCAGCATAATCAAAAACATCCATCGATTCAGCCGCGTGAATTGTTTTTGACTTCCCTTAAAAATCCCAAAGCAATTTTATTTGCAGCGGGCATTTTTCCACTCGAAACGTGGAACAGCCCACTGAACTTTGTGATGGTATTTGCTGTGTTTGCATTGGTTTTACTGCCAGTCGCATTGTTCTGGATGTCATTTGGCCGCGCAATTTTATCGGGTCAAAACCAAAAAATTAAGGCCGACCTTTTGTATAAAGGATCGGCCCTGATGCTCATCTTGTGTATGTTTCCAGTGGTCTTTCGCTTTTTTGCTTAAACTTTAATGAGAAAAAATTAAGCTTATTTTTTTAATTTTGAGCGAATATAACCAATAATTCCCGGTAAGACACTGATAATAATGATGCCAAAAATAAGATGGGTGAAATTGTCTTTTACAATCGGCATGTTGCCAAATAAATAACCAAGGGTAATAAACGAACCTACCCAGCAAATGGCACCGATCATATTAAAGGTAATGAAATATTTATAATTCATGCTACCTGCGCCAGCAACAAAAGGTGCAAAGGTACGTGCAAAAGGTACAAAACGCGCAAAGATAATGGTTTTACCACCATGCTTTTCAAAAAACTTTTGTGTGTTGACTAAATGTTGGCGGTTAATAAAGCGGGAATCAAGTTCAAAGACACGTGGGCCAATATATTTACCAATATGATAATTCAGTGTGTCGCCTAAAACTGCGGCGATAAACAGCAAGGCAATGAGTGCCCAAGGGTCCATTGCTCCGGTAGAGGCAGCTAGGGCGCCTGCAGCAAAAAGTAAACTATCACCCGGTAGAAAAGGCATGACTACAAGGCCAGTTTCGACAAAAATAATCAGGAACAGAATTGCATAAATCCAAACGCCATAATTACGAATAAATTCGAGCAAATGGTCATCAACATGTAATATAAAATCAATCAGTTCCATGAGTCTTTCGTACGTGAAATAGTGCTCAGATGCTATCAGCCTGTGCCTTTAAAGTCAGTATTAAAACGTAAATAATTTGCCGAGACTTCGTTGCATAAATAGAATGATGGGTATTAAAAAACTATATTTAAAGCGAATAGTAAACGACCTAAGCTGTGCACATCTTCTGAACAATATTCAAATTAGGTCTGAACATGTTAAATCCAAATGTAGTGGTAAAAAATTTAAGTCAAAACACACAGTTCAATGCAGTGATGAGTCTCGTTGCGCGGGTATTGATGGCGTACATTTTTATTATAGCGGGTTGGGGTAAAGTCACCGCATACCAAGCGACTGCGGCATATATGGAGTCGATGGGTGTGCCTGCTGCCTTGTTGCCGATGACCATTTTGGTTGAATTAGGTGGTGGCTTAGCCTTGCTATTTGGCTTTCAAGCACGATTTGCAGCATTGGGTTTAGCGGTATTTAGTTTAATTACTGCATTTCTTTTCCATGGCAGCGCTGAGGATGGTATTAACTTTATGAAAAACTTAGCCATGACAGGTGGTTTATTTTTCTTAATGTTGCACGGTGCTGGCAAATTCAGTCTGGATCATGTGATTGAAAAATAAATTGCCTCATTAAAAAAGCGGCCAGTGGTTGCTTTTTTGCCTTTTAAAATGCAGATTTTTGCAGTGTACATATATCGTTTTTTTATCCATTGATGCACTATTTTTGACCCTGTCCGAATAGTGTGCGAAAGCCTAAGAAAAATGATAGAATATGGCGCTTATATTCGTTGCCTGCATAGTTGTTTGCCATGACTACCAATACCCAAATTACTGAAGACCGTATCCTTATTTTGGATTTCGGTTCTCAATATAGCCAGCTTATTGCACGTCGTGTACGTGAAGCTGGTGTTTATTCAGAAATGTACGCATTTGATATGTCAGAAGAAGACATTCGTGCATTTAACCCAAACGGGATCATCCTTTCAGGTGGTCCAGAAAGTGTTTATGAAGCGGGTAGTCCACGTGCTCCTGAAGTTGTATTCAACTTAGGCGTGCCAGTACTTGGTATTTGCTATGGTCTACAAACCATGTCAGAACAACTTGGCGGTAAAGTAGAGCCAGGTGATGTACATGAATTTGGTTATGCAGAAGTAGACATTCAAGTTCGTGACAAATTGATTGGCGATCTTGAAGATACAGCAAACCAACTCAAAGTGTGGATGAGCCACGGTGACAAAGTAACAGCGATTCCGGAAGGTTTCCAAGTGACTGCAAGCACGCCAAGCTGCCCATTTGCAATGGTTTCTGATGAAGCACGTCGTTTCTATGGTATCCAATTCCATCCTGAAGTAACGCACACTGCAAAAGGTGCTGAGATTTTATCGAACTTCGTACATGGTATCTGTGGTTGTCGTAACCTTTGGAACTCTGAAAACATCATTGACTTACGTGTTGAACAACTTCGCGCGCAAATTGGTGATCAAAAAGTTCTACTTGGTCTTTCAGGTGGTGTAGATTCATCTGTTGTAGCTGCATTGCTTCACCGTGCGATTGGCGACCAATTGACTTGCGTATTCGTAGATAACGGTTTACTTCGTTTGAACGAAGGCGAGCAAGTGATGGACATGTTTGCGAAAAACATGGGTATCCGTGTGATTCGTGCTGATGCTGAAGATCGTTTCTTGACTGCACTTGCAGGTGAAGTTGATCCTGAGAAAAAACGTAAAATCATCGGTCGTGAGTTCATTGAAGTATTCGCTGAAGAAGCACGTAAGCTTGATGGCGTAAACTTCCTTGCTCAAGGTACGATTTACCCAGACGTAATCGAATCTGCTGCAACCAAAAATGGTAAAGCACACGTGATTAAATCACACCACAATGTGGGTGGTTTACCAGAAGATTTAGCATTTGAATTGGTTGAGCCTATCCGTGATTTGTTCAAAGATGAAGTACGCCGTTTAGGTACGACTTTAGGTCTTCCTTATGAAATGCTTTACCGTCACCCATTCCCAGGCCCAGGTCTTGGTGTTCGTATTTTGGGTGAAGTGAAAAAAGAATATGCTGATATTCTTCGTCTTGCTGATGACATCTTTATGCAAGAACTTCGCGCAAGCGGTTGGTATGACAAAACTGCGCAAGCATTTGCTGTATTCCAACCTGTTAAATCTGTTGGTGTAGTGGGTGATGGCCGTCGTTATGCATGGGTTATCGCTCTACGTGCAGTTGAAACAGTTGACTTCATGACAGCACGTTTCGCTCACCTTCCATACGATTTAGTCGACAAAATCTCGACACGTATCATGAACGAAATTGCTGACGTTTCTCGTGTTGTTTATGACGTATCGTCTAAACCACCTGCAACAATTGAATGGGAGTAATTTAGGGGTTTCAAGAAGCGAAGCTTCTTGCCTAAATTACGCCAAGAGCTACGCTTGAGGCTATTCAGGGTAACCTGAATATTTCAATAAAAAAGGACGCTTTGGCGTCCTTTTTTTATTTCTATAAAGGTCATTTATATACAATCGACCACGATGGATCATTGTAAGCGTCCGCTGAACCCCATGCCTATTTTTTAATTTGAGTTGGATTTCCAGCGATGTGGTAGTAATTCTTCTATTTGGGTCGCTTTATGCGTCGGCAGCCTTTTCAGCACATCACTGAGATAGG
>NZ_VOYM01000005.1:0-79972 GCF_013420285.1 Acinetobacter sp. YH01019 | reverse complement strand
AAAGTCATTTGAATGATTTCTTCTTGGTCTACGTGTCATAAAATACTCCATATATTGATGTTTATAACATCATTTGGGGAGCAAAATATCACTTATAAGTGTTGTTCAAATTTCCTGATCCACCTCTGTTATGAATTAAACCCAATGATTGTTTTAATGTTAAATCCGCAGTGATTCCCGTAATTTTACCGCTCATATAGACATTTTCAAATTTTGAACCTGTGGGTGCGAGCAGACAGGCTAACCAATCACACCCTGTCACCGTGGCAGTTACCTTACCGCCAAGAGCTGTCACACCCGTGGGGTTACCATTCGCGTTATAACTTACAGTCCCAGCTGCTGGATATCCACTTTTGTCATCACCCAGTAAGATATCTGGGACTTTGACTTGAGATACCAAAGTCACATCTTTCATCCGCGTACCATTCACCACAATTGCCGGTGTGGTAAATGGATTACGCTCGATATTTGGGATATTAAAACCACCCGCTGTGGTTTTAAAATCAACCTCGGCCAAGCCTAAAGCTTGAAGTCGCCCAGTCACTGATAAATTACCGTATTGATTTGAACCGTACAGGTTATATCGCGTGCCAGCTGTACTTGCGAGACCTTTAATCATACCACTACTATCGGACTGTACTTTCATATAACCAGATAAGTTATTAATACCATTGGGTTTGCTGGTATTTTCTGTACCTGTAGTTAATAAACCTACCACTTTATCTGCACTCAAACGGAAGCCAACAACCTCACGTTGCGATGCACTTTTTGGATTTTTTATTGCAAGTTCTATGAATGGATTGGTTAATTTTGCAGAAGAACTAGCACGGCCATCCGAAGAGCTACTTTGCCCGCTCAGACTTAAATTATCGATATCAATATCGCATGCACCCGCGCCATTTACCCCACCACACCCAAGTTGCAGACTTTTTACATTGACGTTGAGATCCATAACGGCATCTAAACTAAGTTTGTAGAAACCAATATTTTCATCGGTCATTTGCTGATTGACTAAAATAGGATCGGTATAAATCATATTCATCAATGCTGTACCATTAATGGCTGAAAGTTCAGCATCATTTAAGCCGACCAATCCTTCTGTTGCAAAAATATTGCTCGATAAAAAAGAAATGGCTATTGCAATGATGGTCTTTTTTATTATTAATTAATCCTTTTTCATATTCCCACCCATCCCGAGTGGATTTTTATGAGAAGATTAAATCAATAGTTTTTGAGCAAATGAATATCATTTTGTGACACGTATCACAGATAAATGATACATAATGCCAATAAGTATGCATAAACACTCAATAAAAAAGCCTGAAGATATTTTATTCTCCAGGCTTTTCAGTGATTTATATCATAATTTCTAAGTGTATTTTCTTACAAATTAATTAATTTTATTTAACAACAATCCGATGTATTCACCAAACCAAACAGCCGTTGTTAAATCTCCTTCAGGTGGCGTCACCTCAACGGGTGCATTATCAGATTGTGTCATTAGCCCCAAGAAGCTCGACATACGGTTTAAATCTGTAGTGCTTCGCCCTGTTGGCATAAGAGGTAAGCCCGACCACAACATGCCATGTTGCATGGCAAAAAGATTAATTTGCTGTAAAACAGCCAATTTATCACCACTAAGACCTCCGCCATTGGTAAAACCAGCAGCTAATTTACCCTGCCAAGTGCGTGCTAACCAGCGCTTAGAAGACTGCTCCATAAAAAGTTTCATGGCAGCACTCAAGCTCCCCATATAGGTAGGGCAACCAAAAATTATCGCATCTGCCGCATCAAGTACATCCCAATCAACTTGTTCAACATTCATTAAATGTACTTGAACACCCGCTTTTTCAGCACCTTGCGTAATATATTGGGCTACTTTAGCAGTATGTCCATATGGACTGTGATAAACAACAGCAAGAGATTTAGCAGTCAAAGACATAACAATTAAAAGTCGATAGATTCAGTCAAGTTTAGCATTTTCACGCCATAAAAACGAATGTTGCCATACGACCTGTTTTTGCTTCTCTACGGTATGAATAATATTGATCCGCTTGGCTGAATGAACATTGGTCTCCACCCAGTACAGTTTCAACACCATGTAATTTAAGTATATAAGTGGCTATAGCATACAGGTCCGCATAGTACTTCCCTGCTTTAACACCTTCTTTAAAAGCTGTCTCTAGTTCAGGATACTTGGAACAAAAGGCCGTCTTAACTTCAGCACCGATCTCAAAACAGTCTTGGCTAATGGCTGCACCCAACCAGGCCACAACAGGCTGACTTTGCATAGCTACAATAGTATTTTCAACAATACCGTGTGCTAAACCTTTCCAACCTGCGTGTAAGTTGGCAACTTCGCTTCCATCCGCATTAACTAATACTATCGGCAAACAATCTGCTGTCATCATCATTAATACGTGGTGCTTACGCTGCGTTGTCATACCATCGCCTTCAGGCGCAGCAAAATACATTTGCTCATTAATCGTATGACAAATGGTACTATGAGTTTGATTCATCCAACTGATTTTATCCACGCCATAGCCTGCAAAGTCTTGAAGCAATTGCATCCGGTGTTTTTGCACACGTGCAGGATTGTCACCAACATGCAAAGCAAGGTTAAACCCTGCTAATTCAGGTACATCTGATGACTGCATTTGCTCATGATGTACACGTGTTTGGCCCACATATACGCCGTGTGGCAGTCCCTGAACAAATTGCATGTTGTCGTCCTTTGTAACTATAGTGAGTAAATCAGTCTTAAGCTTAGTAAGCTTTATTTTCTGTACGGAGCACTTCAACTAAATGATTGAAGTCTTCTGGCCATGGTGCATCAAACATCATGTCTTCGCCTGTACGTGGATGAACTAAGCCCAGTTGCACAGCATGCAATGCCTGACGTTTAAAGCCACGCAAAGTGTCGTCAAGTAATTGTGATGCGCCTGCTGGCATACGTACACGTGGCATATAAACGGGATCGCCAACAAGACCATGACCAATATACATCAGATGCACACGAATTTGATGTGTACGACCTGTCTCAAGACGTGCTTGAATACGAGTAAAGTTTTGGAAACGTTCTTTCACATTATAGTGAGTCACTGCTTCTTTACCGCCTGGTAACACCGCCATTTTTACGCGATCAACTGGATGACGTTTAATTGGCTCATCAATCGTGCCACCTGCAATGATATTGCCGTACACTACAAGATCATAAACGCGATAAACAGACTTTTTCGCAAGCTGCTTACTCAATGAAAATTGTGACTCTAAGTTTTTAGCTACAACAAGTAGACCTGATGTATCCTTATCAATACGATGGACTAAGCCCGCACGTGTAAGTTCAGCCGATTTTGGATAATGATGCAAAATTGCATTCACTAACGTTCCGCTACTATTACCCGCACCCGGATGTACTACCATACCCACAGGTTTGTTAATCACCATAATATCGTCATCTTCATAGACAATATTTAATGGAATGTCTTCAGGTAAGCTGCGTGTCTGTGCTTCAAGCTCAACTTCGAGTGTTAAAAGCTCATTGCCTTCACATTTGTACTTTGGCTTGACAGTGTTACCATTGACCAACAAATGGCCCTCTTTGAGCCATTGTTTGAGTTTTTCACGAGAAAAATCAGTCCAAACCAGCGCAGAAACTTGGTCGATACGTTGTCCTAAATAGCTTTCATCCAATTGAAATTGCAACGATAAACGTGTTGCAGTTGAGTCTGAAGTATGGTTATCTGCATCCTCAGAATCTTCAAGTAAATTGAAATCAGTTTCAGGGAAATTAGAATTGGAAGATTGTGCTTGACTCATTTGCTCATTCAGACAAAAGTGGTTTAATAGTTCAATTGTAGCTCATTGCCCGTATTAACAGAGGAATTTTTATGTCGCTACCAAAATATAAAATGACAATGCTTGCTCTAACTATAGGCATTGCATCGGCAATGGTAGGCTGTAGCAGTAATCCAAAGAAAGAAGTGGTCGACACAGGTCCACAATCAAGCGAACAGGTTTATATCGAAAAAGCAAAAAAAGCGCTTGAACGTAACCAATATACAGATGCGGCAAAACACCTTGAAGCACTTGAAACCTATTACCCTACGGGTAACTATGCACAGCAAGCGCAACTTGAACTATTGTATGTAAAATTTCAGCAAAAAGACTATGAAGGTGCAATCGCACTTGCAGACCGTTTTATTCGTATGAATCCACAGCATCCACAAGTTGACTACGCTTACTATGTGCGTGGTGTGTCAAACATGGAGCAAAACTATAACGGTTTACTTCGCTATACGTCATTAAAACAGTCACACCGTGATGTCAGCTATTTAAAAGTGGCATACCAGAACTTTGTCGACTTTATTCGTCGTTATCCTTCAAGCGAATATGCTGTTGATGCCGCACAGCGCATGAAGTTTATTAGCCAAGAATTGGCTGAAAGCGAAATGAATGCTGCACGTTTCAACGTAAAGCGTAAAGCATGGTTAGCTGCGGTTGAGCGCTCACTTTGGGTGATTGAACACTACCCGCAAGCACCGCAAGTACCCGAAGCTTTAGCAACTGTCGCTTATGGCTATGACAAACTCGGTGATAAAACAACATCTCAACAATATATTGAAGTGCTGAAGCTCAACTACCCTAAATTGGTTAAGTCCGACGGTACCGTGAATATGCGTGCCGCACGTAGTGAAGGTAGTTTTATTAACCGTGCGACCTTAGGTATTTTTGGCAAAGAAGCCCAAACTTTAACGGAACAAAACCCGTCTGAACTTGAGGCCGATGAAGAAAAACGCAGTTTGACTAATCGTTTAAGCTTTGGCTTACTCGATCGTCCAAAAGATGAAAAAACACAATCGACCGAAGCAGCTGAATAATATCAGTTCATATATTGTCGATTTTTTACAAAGGGCAAGTTAGAATACTTGCCCTTTTGTCTTTTCATGATGAAATTTATCAGATAGATTAAAAGATACGCACTCTTTAGCACTTACCGATTTTGTAGAATTGAATAACAGCATTGCTGACGTTATTTTACTTAAAGAACTGCACTAACTGACCGAATAGACAGACAATACAGCATGGCAATTCCACAACACACCATTGATCAAATTTTAGATCGCACCGACATTGTCGATGTGATTGGTCAGTTTGTGAAATTGAAAAAGACCGGACGCACCTATTCTGGATGTTGCCCTTTCCATCAGGAAAAATCGCCATCTTTCCATGTATATCGTGATAAACAATACTTTCACTGTTTTGGGTGTCAAGCCAATGGTAATGCCATTCGCTTTTTAATGGATATCGGTAGCCGAAACTTTATTGAAGTAATGAAGGATCTCTCTAGCCAAACAGGTATTGAGCTCCCTAAAGACAATACAGACTCAAATAAACTTAAATATAAACGTGAGTCAAAACCCAAACCTGTAGAAAAAAAGCCTGCTGCATCGACACAAGAGCCTCTGGTTCAACAACCATCAAATTCAGATACAGCCGCAGTTTTTGAACATGATCCATTTGCTGAGTTTCAGTCTGCAGACGAAGCTTTTTATGGCAATGATCCATTTGCGCATTTCGATCAAATTGCTGATGGTTTTGAAGATGTCCCGCAAGACGGTAACCTTTACGACCTATTAGAAAATGTCGCCCAATTTTATGAGCAACAGCTTCCATTAAGCCAAATCGGTCAAGCCTATTTTAAACAGCGTGGGCTGAGTGCAGAAACCATTGCCTATTGGCGGCTGGGTTATGCCCCTGAAGATTGGCAGCATTTAGAAAAAGCGTTTCCACAAGATATCGAAGGGCTTAAGTTATTAGGCCTGATTCGTACCAGTGATAGCGGACGTGACTTCGACTTATTACGTGAACGGGTTATTTTCCCGATTCGCGATAATAAAGGCCGTGTTGTCGGTTTTGGTGGTCGTGCCCTGAATGACGAGATTAAGCCCAAATACATTAACTCGCCAGATTCTGAGGTCTTCCATAAAAACCAATTGCTTTACGGCCTATATGAAGGCCGTAAACAGAAAGCGCAAGACTGGCTCATGGTGGAGGGTTACATGGATGTCATTGCATTACAGCAATATGGCATACATGGTGCTGTAGCAACACTAGGGACAGCCAGTAATACCGATCATTTAAATATTTTATTTAAACAAAATAATCGAATCACTATTGCTTTTGATGGTGATGCTGCTGGTCAAAAAGCAGCACGTCGTACCCTTGAGATTGCTCTACCGCTGCTGAATGACGGCCGCGAACTCAAGTTCTTTGTACTGCCAAATGATCACGACCCTGACTCGCTCATTCGCCGCGAAGGCATTGAAAATTTCCGACGTTTATTAGATCAATCACCATTAATGTCGGATTTTATTTTTGCTCTGTTGACGCAGAACCAAAATATTGCAACACCTGAAGGTAAAAGTCAGGTGATGGGCGAATTAAAAAATTTGACAGAGCTATTACCGAAGCATGGTTCATTCCGTTATTTATTACAGCAATTCTTCCGTGAAAAATTAGGTTTTAATCGTAAGTGGCAACCACAAGTTAACAATGATGCTTCTTTGAGCTTCAGTACCAAAATTGATGCTGAAGAATATGTCATCGCCATTTTAATTAACCACCCTTATCTTTATATTCACTTTGAGCCATTACGCGCACTGGTTTCACAAGACTTATTACTCTTCCACATATTGAATATTTTCAATGTGATTTTCGATGAGTTACCTGATGACCCTGAGCTTTCGACTTATTATGTGTTAGGTGCGTGTGCGGCTCATCATCATGAATTGCAGCATATTTTAGAACACGCAAATATAAGCGACTATACGTCTTCGCCTGAACAGGCGGATAAGCTGGCAGCAGATTTTTCAACTAAGCTGCAATATGCTTTCTTAGAGCAAAAAATTAAAACCAATAAGTTCTCGTCACTGGCAGAAATGCGCAATCTCAAACAACGAATTGCAGAGATTGCGAAAAAACGATCACTGACTTTACTTGAAGATTAAAGTTTTTGGGCGGAAATAAGCCCCTATAAGATGCATGACATTCAATAAAACATTGAATATTTGCAGCGAGTTATTTCTTCGGTTTACGACGATTTTCCGCAGTATGAACCAAATCTTGTTCTAACATTTCAAAATAGGCTGGATCTTCAGCGGTCGCTGCATGGCGCAATGCAATAGATGTCGGATGCAGTAATTTTTGTGTTAAGCGATGAGAAAACTCTTGCATGACTTGCGCAGCATCTTCCCCTTTTTGCAGACGATTTAAAGCCAAAGCCAATTCTTCCTGACGTAAAGCTTCACCCTGTGCACGGTAGGCATGAATTGTTGAGCCAGCTTGATTCACTTTTTGTTGCGTGATCAAATCAGTCGCAAGCTGATTGACCATAACTTCAGCTTCAACCGCTGCTTGCCGACGCTGAGCTAAGTTTTCTTCAATCACCGTTTGCAGGTCATCAACACCGTACAAATAGACGCCATCTAGACTTTCCACTTTCGCTTCAATATCACGTGGTACAGCCAAATCCACTAACAACATTTGCTTATAACGACGTTTTTTCAATGCGGCTTTTACATCAGCAAAATGAATAACCTGATGCAAACTACCAGTACAACTTGAGATCACATCTGCGCGATACAAATTAGCCGCCAGATCATCAAATTCAATAATTTCAACTTCAACGCGATGTGCAATTTCTTGGGCCAAAGCTTCAGCACGTGCGCGTGTACGGTTACAAATTATGATTTTACCAACACCCATTTCAGCTAAATGCTTCGCCACAAGACTATTCATTTCACCAGCAGCAACAACCATCACGGTTAGTTGTTCGGGCTTGCTAAACACCTGTAAAGCTAACTGCGCTACTGCATAACCCATTGAAACAGCGTGACTTCCAACAGCAGTTTCAGAACGTACTCGCTTCGCTGCATAAAAAGCATATTCAAAAATTCGGTTTAAATTGGGAGAAACAGTTGACGCATCTTTGGCTAAAGATAAGGCCGTTTTCACTTGCCCCAAAATTTGTGGTTCACCAAGCATCAAAGAATCAAGACCACTCGCAACCCGCATTAAATGTGTTACGGCTTGCGCATTTTCATAACGATACACGTGATTTGACAATTGCTTTACATCAATACCATTTGATTGGGCGAGCCAATTCAATACCATGTCTGCATTTTCAGACATCGCATACACTTCGGTACGATTACATGTAGACACCACCACCATGTCATTCAATTCAGGGGTGTGGCTTTGCTGTTCAAGTAAAGCACTTAACTTTTCAGGGTTAAATGCGACTTGCTCACGCAGTTCTACAGAGGCGGTTTGATGGTTGACACCCAATGCAAAGAAAGACATATCAGATCATCATTTCGCTAAATTTATGCTATTGTGCAACATCGGTGTCATAAAAAGCATTACTTGGATCAAGAAAAATTGCGTCTAACAAATAGCCGAATTAACGGCCAGACAATAAAGCATTATTCTACCACATTCTTACTTGTGGGTAGCATGGCTTCAACTCTCCCTATTCGGGCAGTTGGAGAAGTTTACCATGCAAATTCAGGATATGATGCAATAAAACAAAGTATGATTGCTGAGTTTGCATTGGCATACCAAGATATTCCAACTGCTTTGCATAATTACACTGTTCTTGCGATTAAAAGTAAATCAAGTATGGTCAAGCAACGCGCTCTAAATGTTGCGATTGAGCAAAATGACTTACATGCAGCATTAGACATTGCAACCCATTGGGTGGTGCAAGAACCTGAAGACGTTCCTGCTTTATTTTATTTATCACATATCGCGTTAAAATCCCATGAGTACGAACTCGCGGCGGAAACACTCGATAAAATATTAACTATTGACCCAAATGCAGACCTTGAGCAAATCTTGGCAGGTATTTCACCTGAATCGACGGACGATCGTGCTTATCTCATTCAGGCTTTAAGTGCCAGTAAAGAAAAAAATAATCCTTCTATTTTGGTTTTAGTCGCAGGCTTACAGGCACAAAATGGTGAAATTGCAGATGCACTTGACACCATTAATCTTGCACTAAAAAAACGTCCAAAAGTCACTGGCTACATTTTAATGAAAGCCAATTTATTAATGGCTATGGGCGATGAAGATGAAGTTTTAAAATGGTTTGAAAAATCCAGTCGTAAACACCGAAATAATATGGAAGTGCGACTCGCCGAAGCCAAATATCTGATTAAAATTAACCAATCAGAACTTGGTCTCAAAAAATTAGAAGACATTTTAAAAAAATGGCCTGATGCTGAAGAAGGCTTATTCATGGCGGGTTTAACCAGTATTGACTTAGAGCTGTATGAAAAAGCTGAAAAATATTTGGTCGAACTGCGTTATTCATCGCAATATCAAAACGAAGCTTATTACTATTTGGCTGTCAATGCGGAACGTAAACAACATTTTGAAACTGCAAAAGCCTACTATCGCTTGGTCGATGGCAGCTTATATACCGTTTCACGCCGTAATATGATCAGTATTTTTGCTCAACAAAGTAAATTGCATGATGCTTTGCGCTTTTTAACGCAAGAACGTGTCAACTATCCACAACATGCAAGTTTTCTGTATTTGGCTCAGGCGGATATTCTTAAACGCATGAATAATAAAAAAGCAGCCATTCGCTTACTTGATGAAGCAGTACGAAACTTACCCGATGATCCAGAATTAATTTATTCAGAAGTTTTACTTTTAGATGCCCATCAAGATAAAGATAAACTGGACAGACTGCTTAAACAATTACTCGAAATTGAGCCCAATAGCCCAACCTATTTGAATGCTTATGCCTACACCTTAGCCGTGCAAAACCGCCGTTTAGATGAGGCGCGTAAATATGTTGAACATGCCTTGGAATATGCGCCTGAACAAGCTTCGATATTGGATACACTTGGCTATATTTGTTATTTACAAAATGATTTTAGTACAGCTGCGGCCGTGTTAGAAAAAGCTTTTGAATTAAGCAATAGCGTCAAAATAGGTGTTCGCTATGCGCGTTCTGTCTTTATGTTAGGTGACTTGTCAAAATTTGACACCCTGTTACAACAACTCCAACAAAAATACCCGAATGATCCGCAATTAGAACAGCTGAATTCGTTATTGTTACCCCTACAAATGAAAAAGAGTTAAAACATTTTTATGCGTATAACTTCAAAATTTGGGTTATCCACCCTCACTTGCTGTACATTATTTTTCACCGGTTGTCAGCAATATGTACAACCCCAAACTCCGCCTACGCCCGAAGAAATTGCTGCAAACCAATTTAATCTACAAGGTAAGATTGGTGTTCGAACCCCTCAGCAAACAGGTAGCGCATTTTTTACGTGGGCACAAGACCGTGAAGAATACGAGATTGAACTAAGTGGTATTTTAGGTGTCGGTAAAACCCAAATATCTGGCAAATCAGGGCTCGTTCAACTCAATAGTGCAAAAACCGGCCTCATTGAAGCAAATACACCAGAAGAATTGCTTGAGCGTGCAACAGGTTGGCAAGCTCCAATCACCCATTTAGTTGATTGGGTTCAAGCACGTCCTGCAACGACTCAAGCAAAAATCACCCGTGACACCGCAGAACGCCCTCAACAGATACTTGAAGATGGTTGGACCGTAGATCTAAGCTACAACGATGCTGCACAGCTGCCAAATAAGTTAATTTTAAAACAAGCGCTTGAGAACGGTACAGAAAACCGTATTACAATGATCATTCAAAATCGTTAATTTTTTCTAAGCTGACTTATGACTTCTGTGATTCGTGTACCTTCTCCAGCAAAACTTAATCTTTTTTTGCATATCACGGGTCGCCGTGCCAACGGCTATCACGAATTACAGACCATTTTTCAGCTCATTGATCTTTGCGACTGGCTTGAATTTAGCCAATGCGAAGCAACAGATGAGCAAGCTTTAATTCAAATAGACGGTTTCAATGATGTCAATCTAGAACAAAACCTTATTTTTCGTGCTGCGCAAATACTCAAACCTTTCGCGAAAAATTTGACTGCACAAAGTATCCGCATTGAGAAAAATATTCCTATGGGTGCAGGACTAGGCGGGGGTTCATCCAATGCTGCAACCACGCTTATTGTGCTGAATAAATTATGGCAATGTGAACGAAATACTGAACAATTGGCAGCCTTAGGTTTACAACTTGGCGCAGATGTTCCGGTATTTGTACATGGTTTAAATGCATGGGCTGAAGGCATTGGTGAACACTTAACATTCATAGATTTAGATCAAAAACAGTACATTGTGTTAAAACCTGACTGTTTTATCAGCACTCAACTGCTTTTTTCACAAAAAACGTTGACAAGAGACACGAAGCCTACTAAATTTTGCGGCTATCAGGATATGCCATCTGATTTTGGAAACAACTTTGAGCCTGTGGCAAGAAGTTTGTATCCCGAAGTCGATGAGGCAATGCAGTATTTAGATCAGTTCGGTACAGCAAAGCTTACAGGTACAGGTGCTTGTGTATTTACTGAAGTAACTGAAAAAATGAATATTGATGACATTCTGAAAAATTCACCATGTAAAGCTTACTTGGTTCAGAGTTTGAAAGAATCACCATTACGTCATTTTGAAGTTTGATATAGGGGCGTCGCCAAGTGGTAAGGCACCGGGTTTTGATCTCGGCATCCGTTGGTTCGAATCCAGCCGCCCCTGCCATCATTTTTCACCTGTAGATGTTATTGCTGTAAAGTTTTAGGGGCGTCGCCAAGTGGTAAGGCACCGGGTTTTGATCTCGGCATCCGTTGGTTCGAATCCAGCCGCCCCTGCCATTTAACTTCACAGTCAATCAATATCGAATTAGGGGCGTCGCCAAGTGGTAAGGCACCGGGTTTTGATCTCGGCATCCGTTGGTTCGAATCCAGCCGCCCCTGCCATTTCTTCAAAAAAGACAGAGCATAATTTACAGCGTCTTTGTTAATTCACCTTGACAAAACACAGTAAAAATATTAAAGTTCTGCCGCATTAGGGGCGTCGCCAAGTGGTAAGGCACCGGGTTTTGATCTCGGCATCCGTTGGTTCGAATCCAGCCGCCCCTGCCATCTAATTCCCTAATTTGCCAACCGCCAAGGGTGCTTCATGCCCAATCTTGTCGTTTTTAGTGGATCTGCACATCCACAATTCGCCCAAAAAGTCGTAAGCCACCTGCACATCCCTCTAGGTGCTGCATCTATCGGTCAATTTTCTGACGGTGAAATCGCTGTTGAAATTACTGAAAATGTTCGTGGTAAAGACGTGTTCATCGTACAACCTACTTGTGCCCCAACTAACGATAACCTAATGGAAATCTTAGTGATGGCTGATGCTTTGCGTCGCGCAAGTGCTGGTCGTATTACTGCTGTAATTCCTTACTTTGGTTATGCTCGTCAAGACCGTCGTCCACGTTCAAGTCGTGTGCCGATTACTGCAAAAGTTGTAGCAGATATGCTAACAACTGTGGGTATTGACCGCGTTGTGATGATCGACCTTCACGCTGACCAAATCCAAGGTTTCTTCGATATTCCTGTAGACAACATCTACGGTACTCCTGCGCTTTTAGCTGATCTTCGTCAACAGTCTCATGACAACCTTATGGTTGTTTCTCCAGACGTTGGTGGTGTTGTACGTGCGCGTGCAGTTGCTAAACAAATGGGTGATATCGATCTTGCAATCATCGACAAACGCCGTCAAAAAGCCAACGAATCACAAGTAATGCACTTGATTGGTGATGTTAAAGGCCGTGACTGTGTCATTGTAGATGATATGGTGGATACAGCAGGGACATTGTGTAAAGCTGCTGATGCGCTTAAAACTTTCGGTGCGCGTAAAGTTGTTGCTTATGCAACTCACCCAGTTTTATCTGGTAAAGCACTTGAAAACCTTAAAAATTCTGTGATTGATGAACTTGTTGTTACTGACACAATTCCTCTTTCAGAAGAAGCTTTAGCACTTGGCAAGATTCGCCAAGTTTCAGTAACAAGTATGGTTGCTGAAACAATTCGTCGTATTAACAACGAAGAATCTATTAGCGCAATGTTCGATTCTTATCTATAATAGTGCGCTGAAATTCCAAAGCCCTGCCATTTGGCGGGGCTTTTACTCACTAGACTGGTCGCAAGTCTAGTCATTTAAACTTAAAATAGGATGTCTATCATGGCAAACTTCGTATTAAACGCAGCAGCACGTGAAGAAGCAGTACAAGGGAAAGGTGCGAGCCGCCGCCTTCGTCTTCAAGCTAAAGTTCCAGCAATCATCTATGGTGGCGAAGCAGCTCCTGTAACAGTAACTTTAGAACTACGCGAGCTTGTTAAAGCTTTAGAAAACAATGCATTCTTCGAAGAAGTTGTTGAAATCAACATCGACGGTAAAGTTGAAAGCGTTAAAATCCAAGCGTTACAACGTCACCCAGCTAAAAACACTCCAATGCACGCTGACTTTGTTCGCGCATAAGTGTTAAATGGTGTAAATGAGTGAGTAAACTTTCACTGATTGTTGGTTTGGGTAACCCAGGTTCTGAGTACGCCCAAACCCGCCATAATGCAGGCTTCTGGTTTGTTGAACGCCTTGCAGATCAATATGGCATTTCCCTCAAAGCAGACCCAAAATTCAACGGAATTAGCGGTCGCGGTAATATTGAAGGTCAAGACGTTCGTCTGCTATTACCTACAACCTTTATGAACCTTGTCGGTAAAAGTGTTGTTCCCTTCGCTAAATTCTATCAAATTGCTCCTGAAGCGATGCTCATTGCACATGATGAACTTGATATGAATCCCGGTGTCATTCGCCTAAAAACAGGTGGTGGTCACGGCGGTCATAATGGTTTACGTGATATCGTCCCGCATACAGGTCCTAATTTCCATCGTTTACGTATTGGTATTGGTCATCCTGGTTCAAAAGAACGTGTATCTGGCCATGTGTTGGGTAAAGCACCGAGTAGTGAACAAGGTTTAATGGACGATGCGATCGCACATGCATTATCACGCACGAAGTTGCTGGTAACAGGTGAGATTCAGCAAGCCATGAACCAAATCAATGCTTACAAATAGAACTGACTAATCCACAAATTGTTGAACAATGCTTATTGCCATCTTGTTCATTTCAGAGCAAAATGCGCTTGCATTTGACTGCTTATCCAGCATTCATAGATTGTTCCACCATAAGATCACAATCTTAGGTCCACTAAGGAGACGCTAGCCATGCTATCTCGTTTATTAAAAGCTAAAATCCACCGTTGTGTCGTTACACAAGCAGAATTACATTATGAAGGTTCTTGTGCGATTGACGGTATTCTCCTAGATTTAGCCGGTATCCGCGAATATGAAGAAATTCATATGTGGAACGTGACTAATGGTAAGCGTTTTACGACTTATGCAATTCGTGGTGAAGAAGGTTCAGGCATCATTTCTGTTAATGGTGGCGCTGCACTGCAAGCTGATGTTGGTGACTTAATGATTATTGCGACTTTTGGTGATTTCACTGAAGCGGAAGCAAATGCACATAAACCTCGTTTAGTCTATGCAAATCCAAATAATACTGTGAATCACACTGCAAACTGCATTCCAGTTCAAGTTGCATAAACAGATTTAAAGATTTAAAAATTTAAAAAAGCCTGCCGATTTGCAGGCTTTTTTTATGGCTAGAAAAATTGGCTTTTATTCGTTTAAATCAGTAGCCAATACCTTTTTGCTAAAATAATTTTTAATCAATTTACCAATGTCGCTTTCGATCCTTTCCACCACGCTTGTTTTTGTTCACAGTCAAATGCATGTAAATTTTCTCCCACTAAGCCCACCAATAAAGGCTGACCATTTTTTTTCACTTTAAGTGCCGCATATTGAGCATCGCGATAACATGCCTCCAATCCTTCAGCAAATAAATAACTTCGTGCTGCTGGATATAGCCCATCAAAAGTATTTTCAGAATTTTTGAGTATGAGCTTTGTCGATGAATTTGGATACATCGTTAATAAGTCTGGATTAAAACTAGTACGAATGACACGATGCTGCGCATCGAGCAGCACATAGCTCAATATACTTGGTTGATCAATAAAATATTCACGTTCTAAATTTTCAGTTGTTCTATCTTGAGCAATCTGCACATCTGTTGATGTTGCTTGAGGTGGTTTGCCTCCAAAATACAAATCGTAGTTTAGCGCCATATAATCCCCTTGAATCAATGAACGCGGATCGACCGGTTGGAGTTTCACATAAATATGATCACTATGAGCCAAATGCCACTCATGTCGTGCAATCATCAGTCCAAATAGAATAATACTGAGAGTGGCTAAAACAAGTGGAAGCATTTTTTGCATGGGCATTTTCATTATGCTCCTCCTACTTGCTTTACATTTACCTTTGACAGTACCCATGTGATACCTAGCAGCAATACACCTGATAGCAGAATGGTGAGACTTTTTAATAAAAAACTGAGCCCTAAGTTGTAATACAGCATCCATAAACTAAAAATGAACAACACAATGCTTAGCGTTTTGACTAATGTTTGTTGATAAACCTGTGCCCAAGATATGAGAACCAATAATAAGAAAATTTCAAAGTAGCCCAGCGCAATGAGCACCATACCCAATAACAATAAAAGCCATTTTTCTCCCCCCAGATACTTTTGATCATATGTGATGTATAGGCAGAGCCAAATTACAGGTAAGATATAAACAATAAATAGGTAAGCAACACGATTATGTGATTGTTCAAAATAAAGAAAATTATTTGACAAGGTCTGCAACACGACACTCGCCAAGACAATAAATAACATCCATAACACAACGGTTTTGCGATACATTGATTGCAGCCAATATGCTGCAGTTATGAGCAAGATAATCAGTAGCAGATGGTTTAAACCTGTTACAGCTAAAAAGAGGTTTTTTTCAGCCTGGATCATATCGCCAAAGCCAATGGTTGCAACAGCGAGACCATATCCTGCAATCAGTTGAATGAGTGCAATAAACCAATGCACACGACTCGATAGACACAGTAAAATAAATCCAATTTGCAGGATGAAAATAAAGGCAATGCTCTGCGTCAGCATCTCTGTATGAATTAATACAGCAGACTGTCCACACACCCATAAACAATATGCAAATTGGCGACTAAAAATACTTTGCGCACGTCGAATAAGCCACCAAGCTATAGTAATGAAGATCAAACCCATTACAATGGAAAATGCTTTCCAATAAGTCAGTAATAGACTTGATAAAATAATACCTGCG
This sequence comes from Acinetobacter sp. YH01019, assembly GCF_013420285.1. Lineage (NCBI taxonomy): Bacteria > Pseudomonadati > Pseudomonadota > Gammaproteobacteria > Moraxellales > Moraxellaceae > Acinetobacter > Acinetobacter sp. YH01019. Next base: position 63,741 of record NZ_VOYM01000005.1, on the reverse strand, counting down.
AGCCATGCGCCAACCGCTAATGGAATAACAGCAAATTTCGTTTGTGGTAGAAGCTTCATCAACGCTAAACTAATTACGGCAAACCAAGCAAAAATAAGAAAAGCCAAAACCAGTATTCCAACAATCGAATCCGACAAAATATGTTCAGCCCATTGGAATATCAAAATACTAAAACTGGCTGCCAAACCTGCGGCTTGTAAACTGGTTTCTAATGCGCGATGTTGCAGATAAAAATAGAGGATCAGATAAATCGGTAGCACGATTGAAAGCAGCAAATACTGCCATTGATATTGTTCAACACCATTGCCGCAAAATAGAAACATGCTATACATCGACATTACTGTGACAAATGCAATAAATAGAAAGCGCAATGCTGAATAATATTTCAAACTGAACGTAAGAAAGAACGCCGTCAAAACATTCATACACAGCAAATACAATAATGAATGTTCTGACATTAAAAAGCTTTGTTTAAAATACAAAAATAAAGCTAATTGACTGACGATACACAGCAGCGCAAAAACACCTATATTGGGTCGATAGAGCCAAGGCAAAAGTAGCAATGCCCAAACCAAAAACAGCAAATAACTATCCGCACCTGTTTGATAGACCTGTCCAATCACAGCGAGACTTAAGCCAAGGAATAACCCGCTCAAAGCATCAAGACTTTGCCGTATCCATGTATGTTTAGTTAAATACACACTCGCAGCAGCGCTTAAAACCAGTAGTAAGATGGGTATCGCCAATTGAATGAATTTTGGCAGCATCAACCAATTTGCCGCAACTAAATACAGAAAACTCGCAGCAATCAACGCTAGACCAATCACTTGCAAATACTGAATAACCTGTACGTGTCGGAACAACCGCGTAGAGAATTCATGTTTAGGTTTAGAACTGTGCAGATTTAAATTTTGCTGCTGAGCATTATTGTGTGCAGTCATTTTTTATCATTATGAAATCACTGTTGATTTATCGGGAAGATAACATGCTTTGCTGCAGTTAATGAAAATGCTTACAAATCCAATCATTGAATTTATTTATCTAAAATTTTGCAAAGGATTCGGAGTATTAACACCCTATTCAGCCTAGAACAGGTCTATAATCATTTCACATCGCTTCAGGGCGGGGTGTAATTCCCCACCGGTGGTAAATTTGATTGATATATGCCAAATCAAAAAGCCCACGAGCGGATCATTTCATTATGATTCGCAGATCAGGTGCAAAACCTGAGCCGACGGTATAGTCCGGATGAAAGAAGACGACGTCACATCTCTATATCATTGATCATTTTCAATATATATCGTAACGCCACTATTTCACATGTCCTGAAATGTTCAATCGTATCTAATATTTACGCGAGCGTTTCAATGTCTAGTTTAATTCAACCCGAAATTTTCTTTTCTGCCCTTCCACCCGCAGAGCAACGTATGTTGCAAGCCTTAGAAGATATCCGTCAAGGCAAACCTGTACTTGTGATGGATGACTTTGACCGTGAAAACGAAGCCGACCTGATTGTGGCAGCTGAAACCCTCACCGTTGAAACCATGGCACGTATGATCCGTGATGGTTCTGGCATTGTATGCCTTTGCTTAACCGACGCCCATGCCAATCATCTAGCATTACCACCAATGGTGACTGACAATTCAAGCCAATTCAAAACTGCATTTACAGTAACAATTGAAGCAGCTGAAGGTGTAACAACAGGGGTCTCAGCGAAAGATCGCACCACAACGATTAAAGCTGCAATTAAAGACGGTGTCGTTGCAAGTGACCTAAATCGCCCTGGTCATGTATTTCCTCTTCGAGCTCGTGAAGGTGGCGTGTTGACGCGTCGTGGTCACACCGAAGGCACAATTGATTTAGCCCGTTTAGCCGGCTTAAAACCTGCTGGCGTACTCTGTGAATTAACCAATCCGGACGGAACCATGGCGAATGGTATTCAAGTTTTGGCTTATGCTCAAACCCATCACCTTACAGTGATCACCATTGAAGAAATTGTGCAGTATCGCTTAAAACATAATATTTAAAATAACCTCAACGGCTACTTAGCAGGTCTATTTAAATAGGCCTGTTCTTCATTTTAAATTTAGAGTTTTAAGGTTGTAAAAATGCCATATAGAGCAACCAATATCAGTATCACACCACAGGCTGCCAAAAGCTTTGAATACAAGCGTGATTTAGACAGCTTTTGAAAAGACAAGTACACCACAGACAACGTCGCGAAATCTAAAACAATCCAAGTCAAGGTCAGCATCGTTAAACTCAGATTCATATCCGGCGTAATATTCACAAACTGTGGGAAAAATGATGCGAAAAAAATAATATCTTTAGGATTGGAAATACCGACCAAAAATCCCTGCTTAAACCCGCCATTCACTGCATGTAAAGGTAGGTCAGCATCCATCGAAGATTTATCAAAGACTTCTTTTAAAATACCGAGTCCAATATAAGCAATATATAGGCAACCGAATATTTTGATCAGACTTAACCACTGTTCATTAATATTTAGCATGCCTTTTAAGATCAGCACCGACAGTAAAATCAACACTAAGGAAGCAAGATTCGTCCCAAATATTGTTTGTAATGCCTTTTTATAACCACCTTGTAAACCTGCACTAGCAACCAACAGCATGACAGGTCCAGGTGTTGCAATCATCACGATGACTGCCACACAATATAAAAAGTACTCCGAATAATTCACGCTGAGATTCCTTCACTTATTTTTTTACATCACGATAAATTTCATACATAAAAAAAGAGGACTTAGTCCTCTTCTTCCATACTATGCAATAAATGCAAACTGATGCCATCTGCCCGTAAAAAGGCCAAATCATAACTGGCAGTCGCAAGTGCCAATACACGGCGCTCAAATTCATCCCATAACGGGCGAACATCTTTATAATGAATGCCTAGACCACTTTCATCGGTAAAATGACGATTTTTTTCGCATAGCTTCAAAGCATGATAAAGTTTGCGACCTTTCGTGGCATCTGGGCGTAAACGCACACGTTTCGACAGCACAAAAGCCTCAACATGTACAACATTCGCCATGGGCAACATTGGAATTAAAATTTGATCAAGTTGAGCATCAAGCCGACGCCAAATAGCGCTATGTTGTTCAGGGGTATAGGTATTCCATCGAATCACTTCATGATTAAATCGACGACAACCACGACAAACTGAATCACCAAATACCGTCGAGCAGCGCCCTGCACACGGGGTTAATGAGGCAATTCGACGATCAATACTCAAAACAAACTCCACAACATCACAAAGACTGCGTAATATGACCAACAGCGCATGACTATACACGCTAAAACCGTTGAATTGAAGCCACGTGAATATCGTATTTTAAAAGCCTGCAAGTCACTCGCAAATTCATGTAATTCACGATAGAATACGCCCCTTAATTTTTCCTGTTTTATTACTTTGGAGTACTCCATGAACGCTACTGTAGAACAGCTTGCACCTGTAGAACAGCAAGCGACCTCTGGTTGGGTTGTTGCCGCACTTTATCAATTCAAAGAAGTTCAAGATCCTGCTGATCTTCAGCAACGTCTTTTAGACTTGGTAAAAACCATCAACCTATGCGGTACTCTAATTGTGGCAGGTGAAGGTATTAACGGAACGGTTGCAGGTGATCGTAAATCCGTTGATGTGATCAAACAATTCCTTCTTGATGAAGGTTTTACGACAATGGAATATAAAGAATCACATAGTGAAGACAAACCATTCCGTAAAATGAAAATCAAATTGAAGAAAGAAATCGTGACTTTGGGCGTGGAAGTTAAGCCTCGCGATTTAGTCGGTCACTATCTTGATCCTAAAGAATGGAATGAACTGATTGCACGTGATGACGTGATTCTAATTGATACACGTAACGACTACGAATACAAAGCAGGTACCTTTAAGGGTGCAATTGACCCGAAAACTGAAACTTTCCGTGAATTCCCTGACTATGTGAAAAAAGAACTTGAGCAGCACAAAGATAAGAAAATTGCGATGTTTTGTACGGGTGGGATTCGTTGTGAAAAATCAACTTCATTGCTTTTGCAAGAAGGCTTCAATGAAGTCTATCACCTCAAAGGCGGCGTACTTAAATACTTAGAAGAAACCCCTGTTGAAGAAAGTATGTGGGAAGGCGAATGTTTCGTATTTGATGGACGTACCGCTGTGACGCACGGTATGGAAGAAGGCGAAAATATTAAATGTCACGCATGTGGTTGGCCACTCCTTCCTGCTGAAGTTGAACTACCAAGCTATGAACACGGCGTTTCATGCAAATACTGTATTGATAAAACATCTGAGCAGCAAAAAGCTGGCTTCCGTATGCGCCAATCACAAATTGTTGCGGCAAAACGTAAACGCCTCTAATTTTTAATTGTAAATTTTTAATAAAAAAGCCCTTTTCTAAGGGCTTTTTTTACGCAAGTTAAACAATTTTAAAATTTCGCGACAATTTCACAGATTCTAGGTATATACCTGCTGATTTAACAATTATAAGCTAATCCTAATCATTAAGTTCGACTAACAAATACAACTAGATACTTGAAAAGGATACTAATATGCCAAAAGTTCTAGATTCAACGGTACTGCCCGCAAGGAGATCACGCAGTGTATCTCCGACCACAATAAATGCCAGCATGAACAAACAAGAAATGAATCATCCAGCACAACTGTTAATTGTCGCTGTAGGTATGTGTATTGGGGCCATTTTCGCCATCAGCATTGCCTACAATCTTCATATACAACCCACACTGTGGCATATCGGATTACTTACCCTTATTCCAGTAAGCATCGCATTACTATTACGCCAAGTGTATATCTACACGCTTATACATATGGAACAAGATTAACGCGTGGGTTTAACAACTCAGTTCACTGTTTTTCAATTCAAGGCGCTTTCAAAACATCAATGCATTCAAAAATAAAACACTTCATTGAAATACTGTGAAGCGCCATATTAGCTCTATGCCTCTAGCACTTCAGTCCTCAAACTAAAAAACAAAATAGCGCATCTAAAAATTAAAATCACTTTTCCATTTTTCGTTTCAGTCTAGTCGTCAAATTATCATTGTGTAAATGCATGAAGCACTTTACCTATTCAGTGATTACACTTAGGATGAATTACCATTTTTAAATCCAGACTGTCATGAACTTAACTGAATGGATTATTTCCATCATGGAACAACTGGGCTACTTCGGCATTGCCCTTCTCATGTTCCTCGATAATATCTTTCCACCAATTCCATCCGAAATTATTATGCCATCCGCAGGTTATGCTGCTTCACAAGGACAGCTAATGATCATTGGTGTGATCATTGCAGGCTGTATTGGTTCTTTGACTGCTGCTGCTTTGCTGTATTGGATTGGTTATAAGTTTAAACATGACAGTATTTTACGTTTTGTCGATCGCTATGGAAAATACCTATTTATCAAATCACAAGACGTAGAAAAGTCCTTAAATTGGTTTGAGCAATATGGACACCGTATTGTATTTTTTGGTCGTATGATTCCTGCTGTCCGCTCCCTCATTAGTATTCCAGCAGGTATGAGTCGCATGCCTTTTTGGAAATTCATGTTTTTTAGTGGATTAGGAACAATTATCTGGACCACATTTCTTGCCTATGTTGGTTTTTATTTTGGGGAAAACCAACAATTGATGCAGCAAATTTTTAGTAAAGTTGGCCACGTCATTATTGCAATTACAGTTATTATCATTGCTTGGATTTTTTACCGTCGCCATCAACGTCGACAGCGTTAATCTGTTTTTCTTTTGGGGTTCGAATGAAACATTATTTATTACATTTTGCGGCAGTTTATAGCATTGCTTTGGTGCTTTTGGTTACAGTTTTAATGTTTGGTTTAAATTTGGGTGGTCTAACACTATTCCCTGCATTGATTGCTTCTGCTTTCATTTCCGCACGTCATTTTGTACAAAAAGAACATCGTCTTGCGACGAGTGATGAAAAAATTCAATTGGTATGGGGCTCAAGTGCCGTAGCAATCATCATTGGCAGTATTTTCGTATTCTTCCTCGTGTTGATAAATCCAAATGCTGAAGCCATTTTGAAAGCAGCTGATCAGGCAGGTTTAGGGCTATCAGCACTGATCATGCTATGTATGATTGCAATTCATGGTGTGATATTCCATATTGCCTATGGCTGGTATGCAACTTATTGTGCAAAAAAATTATAGTCATCGAAACATTCAAAAAATACCATTGCCGAGACTAAGCAAATGCTTTGGATGTTTTAAACTGATCCATGTTGTGTGATTCAATCCTTTTTAATAACGATAAAACGAAGTTTAAAAATGAAAAAATATATCCTGACTTTTACTGCAGCTTATGTGATTACGATGCTGGCTGTTGTTGCCATCGAGTCATTATTTGATTTACCTAGCGGAACATCCATGACCTGTTTAATTGTTGGTGGTTTTAGCGCTGCTGCAAGCTTTGTCAAAGACCGTCAACGTGTTCCTGATGAGACTGAAAAGAAAACTTTAGTTTGGGGCTGTCTACTTGCCTCAATCATCATCAGCATCATTGCGACATTAATTAGTATTGTTGTATTCCCTGAAACATTGGCATTTTTAAAAATGGCTATGACCCAGCTGCCCTCTTGGGTTTGGTTGATTGCGATCGCATTTACACTGCTTATTCACTATTTGATTTTGGCATTATCTTTTGGTTGGATAGCAAAGTACTTTTTACCCAAGACAACAGTATAAATGCTTATTTAACCCATAAAAAAAGCACCTTACGGTGCTTTTTTGAATCATTTGAAACACACTTGCAATGTAATTCAACATTGCACTGCAAACATTATGCTGGTGTGTGATACATCAAATACAACTCGTTCAAGTTAGTTGGAATTTCTTCTGCAAGTTCATCCATTAACTGACCATTACGACGGAAAGATTCCATTTGTGGATCTTCTTCGTCAATGCCACTGAACACCATAATTGGTAAAGTCAGGTCAACAAGTTGCTCTTCAAACTCATCTGTAAACCAAGCATCTTCGTTTAGGAACATAGCATCAACGAAACCAACACTCCAGTCACCAAGACTTGATTCAACATCTGCTTCTTCAATTTCAAACGGAAATTCAATACCGTCTTCATTCGCAAGATTTTGACGTATAGATTCAAGCCATGCTTTTACTTGTGCAATAATTTCAGTAGGAACTTTCTTTTGATTATTATCAAAAAGTTCATCCAACCATTTATCAAAAGTTGGGCCAACTGCAATTGCACACAAAAAACCATGAGTCGCTGCAAAATCTAGACCATGCTCGTTGTCATCGCCGTCTAGATAGTCACTCAAAAGGTCTAAATCTAAAGCACTCATTTCATATCCAGAGTTAGAAACTTAATGCGCTAGCATAGCATTTTCAGGCGCTATGCTAAACGTTAATTAGTCTTCTTCGTCATCAAAATCATCATCGTCGTCGAAGTCATAGTCAAAATCTTTAAGCTCACGCTCAAGACGACGTTGTGTAAGAAGTTCATCGATAAGACGGCGTTTTTCTAGCGATTCTTTCGCTGAAGTTTTCGCACTGGCCTCATCGAAATTCACATCATCATCACCGTAGTTATCATCTAGTTCAAAATCTGTAGAAGACACTGAAACTACCTCATAATGCAAAAAATTGAAGGGGTCTAGCCGCTATTTATATGGGTTATAAAATATTGTCAAGTTTTATTTAAAAAAAACATATTTAAAAGCGAAAAATAGGGCTTTTTTTCTTACTGAAATGTATGGCATGATATAATCCACCCTGCGTCCTTCTGTTTTATGACAGTTTTACAAAACTTTCAAAATAGGCGCGCGTATGGGATGAACTTGAAAACAACAAATTCACCCCCACCTTAAATTACTGAATTTATATTTTTAATATTTTATCAGTCAGCACATTTCGCTGTCAGAACTGATGAAATACTCAAGCTATTCACAAAATTTAAATGAGATGAATCGTGCACTTATGCACGGTTTTTTACTGCCACAGATTCACTGAAGAGTAAGCAAAGATGAGCGATATGACTTCCCCTACTTCTCAAGTAGCGGCGCTGATTAGCCGAGGCAAAGAGCAAGGTTACCTAACTTTCGCCGAGGTTAACGATCATCTCCCAGACTCGATCACAGAAAGCGAACAGATTGAAGACATCATTCAAATGTTGAATGACGTTGGTATTCCTGTGCATGATCGAGCTCCGGAAACTGACGATACAATGTTTGAAGGTGGCAGCGAAGCGACGGATGAAGTTGCTGAAGAAGAAGCTGCTGCTGTACTTGCATCTGTAGAAAATGAACCTGGTCGTACCACTGACCCTGTACGTATGTATATGCGTGAAATGGGGACAGTTGAACTGTTGACTCGTGAAGGCGAGATCAGTATTGCAAAACGTATTGAAGAAGGTATTCGTGACGTTCTTCACTCGATTGCTTACTGGCCAAACGCGGTTGAAGTAGTTTTATCAGAATACAAAGATTATGAAGCGGGCGAACGCCGTCTTGCTGACATTTTGTCTGGTTATCTCGATCCAGAATCAGATGAAGAAATTCCAGAAGTAATCGAAGAAGATGACGCTGATCTTGATGATGAAGATTCAAGCACAACGAAATCGACGAAATCGACGAAATCGACGAAAGATGTCAAATTAGATGACGATGAAGAAGACGAAGAATCTGAAGGTGATGACGATTCTGAAGGCGAATCTGGTCCAGACCCTGAAATTGCAAAAGCACGTTTTACGGAACTTGAAAATGCTTGGATCGTAACTAAAACTGCGATTGAGAAACATGGTCGTAACAGCAAAGAAGCTGCTGCTGCACTTGAAGCTCTTGCAACAGTGTTCATGATGTTCAAATTCACGCCACGTTTATTTGACATTATTTCTGACCTAATTCGTGATACGCATGATCAAATCCGTACTTCTGAACGTGAAGTAATGCGTTATGCAGTACGTCGTGGTCGTATGGATCGTACGCAATTCCGTACTTCTTTCCCTGGTCAAGAGTCAAATCCCGCTTGGTTAGAAGAACAAATTGCCAAAGCTCCTGCGGACATGAAAGGTTACCTTGAAAAAGTTCGTCCTGACGTTTTAGCATTCCAACAAAAAATTGCTGATATTGAAAAAGAATTGGGCCTTGACGTTAAAGGCATCAAAGACATTTCAAAACGTATGTCGATTGGTGAAGCGAAAGCTCGCCGTGCGAAAAAGGAAATGGTTGAAGCCAACTTACGTTTGGTAATTTCGATTGCGAAGAAATACACCAACCGTGGCTTGCAATTCCTTGACTTGATCCAAGAAGGCAACATCGGCTTGATGAAAGCGGTAGACAAGTTTGAATACCGTCGTGGTTATAAATTCTCGACATATGCAACTTGGTGGATTCGTCAGGCGATTACCCGTTCGATTGCTGACCAAGCACGTACTATTCGTATTCCAGTACACATGATTGAAACGATTAACAAAATCAACCGTGTATCTCGTCAATTACTTCAAGAAATGGGCCGCGAACCTACGCCTGAAGAATTAGGCGAACGTCTGGAAATGGATGAAGTTAAAGTTCGTAAAGTACTGAAAATTGCCAAAGAACCGATTTCTATGGAAACGCCAATTGGTGATGATGAAGATTCGCATCTTGGTGACTTCATTGAAGATGGCAACATCACCTCTCCAATTGATGCTGCAACTTCAGAAGGCTTAAAAGAAGCAACACGTGAAGTGCTTGAAAACTTAACTGAACGTGAAGCGAAAGTCTTGAAAATGCGTTTCGGTATCGACATGCCAACGGACCACACTTTAGAAGAAGTTGGTAAACAATTTGATGTAACACGTGAACGTATTCGTCAGATTGAAGCGAAAGCATTGCGTAAATTACGTCATCCTTCACGCTCAGAACATCTGCGTTCATTCCTTGAGAATGACTAACCTATCCATAGGATAATACAGGCTTGAATATGGGGGGAACTCCCCCATAATATGAGCATGTAGAGATAAAACAAAATACCTGCATCTTGCAGGTATTTTTACAAATGAGGTGTCCCATGACTGACATGACAAATCGTATGCCATCACGCGAATTGCAAGAACATCTTTGGGTGTTCCCGATGGACTATCCAATTAAACTGATTGGTCTTGCAGGTGAGGAACTCCGTCAAGCGGTAAATGATATTTTCTTGAAACATTTCCCTGAGTTTGATGGCAGTACCATGACTGTAACGCCTTCACGCACAGGTAAATACCATTCTGTAACTGCTCAGTTGCGTTTTATAGAGCTTGAACAAGTTCACGCAGTTTATGCAGACCTTGCAGCTTGTCCATTAATTAAGACAGCACTGTAAGTACTAAAAAACACGCTTTCGAGCGTGTTTTTTTATGTGAAAATAGAGCATTAAATTACAACTCAAACCGTTCAACGCCCCCATTATTCTGCCAATTCATTATAATAAAACTCTATGTTTGACCATAAAGGACGCAACACGCGTGACTGAGACTGCTCAAAAGCCAGAACTAATTATTCGCCAGTACAATACACTGACTCCCTATGAAGATCGCTTTTTAGAAATGAAAGCGTTGACTGAACAACGTGATGAACACACTGCGGATGAACTCTGGATATTGCAGCATCATGATGTGTTAACTCAAGGTCAGGCAGGCAAACCTGAACACATCCTCATGCACAGTAATATTCCTGTGGTACAAACCGATCGCGGTGGTCAAGTAACGTGGCATGGTCCTGGTCAGTTGGTCGCTTATTTCATGTTTGACTTAAATCGCTTAGGTTGGAACGTGCGTACGCTGGTTTCCTATGCAGAAAACTTGATGATCGAACTGCTGAAAAAGTACGGTATCGACGCTTATGCCAAGCCTGATGCACCTGGTGTTTATGTTGCAGAACGCAAAATTGGTTCACTCGGTTTTAAAATCCGTAAAGGGCGCTCATATCATGGTTTAGCATTAAACATTGACTGTGACTTGTTTGGATTTCATACCATCAACCCATGCGGTTATGCAGGTTTAGAAATGGTACGTATACAAGACTTAGTTCCAGATTATCCAAAATTTGCAAACTTGTGCGTCGATATCATTGATACTTTGAAAAACAGCGGTTACTTTAAAGACGTAACCGTCAAACAACTATAAAGACTTTGCTTTCTAATACAAAATAATTTAGAGTATTTACTCTAAACAGATAATTATAGATAAGGGATGATCGCGTGATTGCAACTAAATCCGTTAAACCCGCCCTCCAACAAGCCTATGTCAAACTCATGATGGATGTAATTGGCAGAGGCTTGGTCATGGCGAGCCAGGTCGATGAAGAAATTAAACAGGAAGTGGCTAAATTTCCTGTGAACTTCATTCTCTCTATGAATGTATTTCCAAATGGTGCTGCATTTGTGGCACAGGTAACTGAAGATCATCAGCTAAAGCTGCTGACACCGGGTAGCCAAAAACCTGATTTAACCATTACCTTTAAACATTTGACCCATGCTTTTTTAGTGTTTTCCTTTCAAGAAAGTACAGCTCAAGCCTTTGCTAATGACCGTATGATTGCAGATGGTGATTTGTCTTATGCGATTCGATTAGTACGTTGTCTTAATAAGATGGAAGCACTTATTTTGCCAAAACTGGTGGCTGAACTTGCAGTTAAAGAATATCCAACACAATTAAGTTTAAAAGAAAAACTCAGTGGTGCTGCAAATATCTATTTGAAAGTAGCCCAATCTTATTTAAAGCGGAGTGCATAACACATGGCTAAACCATATTACGAATTTTTCTGTCCTGTAAAAGTGATTGCTGGCCATGCAGCTTTAGAACACATTCCCTTTGAACTTGCCAGCCTCGGCTCAAAACGCCCGATGATCATTACTGACAAAGGTGTCCGCAGCAATAATTTACTTGCACCCATTGAAGCTGCGTTCGAAAGCACAGATGCTGTGATTGGTTTTATCTTTGATGATGTTCCACCGGACTCTAGTCTAGAAACCGTTCGTAAAGCAGCACAGCTTTATCGCGACAACAACTGTGATGCAATTATTGCCATCGGTGGTGGTTCCGTCATCGATACCTCTAAAGCGACCAATATTTTAGTGTCTGAAGGCGGCGATGACTTATTAAAATATTCAGGTGCGCATAATTTACCAAAGCCATTAAATCCTTTCTTTGTGATACCAACCACATCAGGTACGGGCTCTGAAGTCACAATGGTTGCCGTGGTGTCTGACACTGAAAAGAATGTCAAAATGGCCTTTGCATCTAACTACTTGATGCCACATGCTGCTATTTTAGACCCGCGTATGACACAGACATTACCACCTCATCTTACAGCAATGACAGCAATGGATGCGATGACACATGCGGTTGAAGCCTATACGTGTATGGCGGCAAACCCAATTTCAGATGCCTATGCCACTGCTGCCATCAAAAAGGTTAGCAATAGTTTATTTAGTGTATTAGATAATACAACCGATGCACATGGCCGTTTAGAATTGGCACAAGCATCAACAATGGCAGGAATTGCTTTTTCAAATTCGATGGTTGGTTTAGTCCATTCATTGGGTCATGCTTTAGGTGCTGTTGCTCACCTGCCCCATGGATTATGCATGAACTTATTCTTGCCTTATGTGCTTGAATACAACAAAGAAGTCAATGGCGATAAAATTGCAGAATTATTATTACCTTTAGCTGGCCCAGACATTTATGCGCAAACTCCAGCACATCTTCGTGCAGATAAAGCAATTTCAACGATTTTAACTATGCGTGATCGCCTGTATAGCTTGACCAAATTACCACGTACTTTGAGTGAAACAGGTAAAGTGACTGAAGCACAATTAGACGAAGTGGCCGAAAAGGCACTGAATGATGGTTCTATCATTTACAACCCGAAAGAAGCCAGCTTAGAAGACCTAAAAAGTATTCTAAAAAAAGCTTGGTAATTACTGAAAAATAAGCGAATATAGCGACAAATTTAAGCCTGATGTTTTTTTAAACATCGGGCTTTTCACTTGCAGAAACAAAGAATAGTCAGTTTTTTAACCAAATTGGCATAATTTCTGCTAAAAACAAATTCAAAGTTACTGACAAAATGTTCCATTTACAGTAGATTGGCACACTTTTGTTTTAAAACGTAGGGGGGATCGTTCGTCTCAAACGATCCTTAGAACATGACTGATCCTTGATCAACGATAAGAGGATAACGCCGTTGACAAATTTTTCTGGGACTCAATCGGCAGCTAAACTGCAAAAAACGCTTGGACTCTGGCACATTATTATTATCGGTTTGGCTTACATCCAACCAATGACTCTATTTGATACTTTTGGTTTAGTATCTGAAGAAAGTCATAGACATGTGCCGACTTCTTACATTATTGCCCTTATTGCAATTCTGTTTACCTCGATTAGTTATGGTCATATGATCCGTCGCTACCCTTCTTCGGGTTCTGCGTATACCTATGCCCAAAAATCTATTCACCCGAACGTAGGTTTCATGGTGGGTTGGTCTTCTTGGTTAGACTACCTATTATCTCCAATGGTAAATATCATTCTTGCAGTGATTTATCTTGAAGCCTTATTCCCAGAAGTTAACCATTGGGTTTGGGTAATTGTACTGACAGCATTCATGACAGGAATCAACCTGCGTGGTGCTAAATTCGTTGCAAACTTCAATGGTTTGATCGTATTCGTACAATTAGGTGTTATTGCTTACTTTACTTGGATGGTATACAGCCTATTGGCTGGCGGTGTAAATGCCGACGGTACATTGGTTAATGCGCAATACCAATTATGGAGTTTAGAACCATTCTGGAATGAATTAACCAGCGTAGGTGCATTAATTACAGGTGCAACCTTACTCTGCTTCTCATTTACAGGTTTTGACTCATTAAGTTCACTAGCTGAAGAAACTAAAGATACTGAGAAGACTTTACCTAAGGCAATTTTCTTAACTGCCTTAATTGCAGGTGTGATCTTTATCATCAGTACTTACTTCATGCAAATCTATTTCCCGAACGATCCAAAAACATACTTTGAAGATGTTGCTGCAACGCAACCTGACATTCTTCAAGCAGTTGGTGGTGTAGCATTTAAGACTGTTGTACTTTACTTTGCAATTGTAACTGTAATGGCATCGGGTATTTCTGCTCATGCGGGTGTATCACGTTTAATGTACGTTATGGGCCGTGATGGTGTTATTAATAAGAAAATCTTCGGTCATATTAGCCCGAAAAATTTCACCCCGTCTTATAACATCATGATCGTTGGTGCTGTTGCATTAACTGCAGGCTTCATGGATCTTGATATCGTTATTTCGATGATCAGTTTCGGTGCTTTGACTGCATTTACATTCGTTAACTTGTCTGTAATTTCACGATATGCGCTGCGTGATGGTCGCACCAAAAATGCCAAAGATATCTTTAGCTTCGTAGTTATTCCACTACTTGGTTTTATCAGTATCTTTGCAATGTGGTTGGAAATTGAAGAAACTGCTTTGAAATACGGTTTATGGTGGGCAATGTTTGGTATTTTATACCTTGGTTATAAAACCAAAGGTTTTAAACACCCTGCGCCGCAACATAACGAATTTGATGATAAATTCTAATCAAGTTTATCTCTAAACAAAAAAGGCGCTTTAAGCGCCTTTTTTGTTATTCTAAATATACCAATTAAGGTTGTATGGCTTTTCTAGATTGCTGAAATTGAATTGAAATTTCTTCACACTTGTCTGGTGTATTGCCTTTTAATTCAACCGATGCTCCATCACCGTGTGACCATATACCATCTTCAACAGTCTCTAAATTTACAGCTGCTTCAAATATATGCTGTTGTTGTGGATAGAGTTTGATATCTATAGGTGTATCACATACTTGTTTTGGAAAATATGGTCTAACCTGCTCGAATAATTGCATGGTTAATGGCATATCACATTGCAAATGAATGGTGACTGGTACGCTATTGGTATTTTTTAAGATCAATTGAACATTTTGCGAATTAAGATCCGCTTGGGCAGCAGGTATTTCTACATACGTTTTTGTGTCAATCGACTGACGATCAAATGGATTGAGGAAGGCTAATTTACGTTCCACGCCATAACAAGAATCCTGCACGGAAGCTGAAAACTCTAAATATCGTGTCCCCAAGATAATTGTTCCGCGGCCTTCCCCTGCATGACCGATATCAATGATTGGATCACCTGTACCTTCAATTGAAACCCCGCCACTGCGAAAAAACTCTATGTCACAACCCGCTAAAACGCTGATCAAGCCACAAAGGGTTAAAGTCTTAAAGTTTAATTTTCGTATCATGTTGATAAACTCCAAAGCGAAATACACGATTTGCTTCAGGATTTCCCTCATCCATTTCGCAACGCTCCGCGGCAAGTTTGAAAAGTTGTAGTGAGTATTTTTGCCAAAGCTCTAAACTCATTTCATGTAATTTATTAATCGATTCTTCTGTTAATTCGTCAGCACAAATGGCTTGTTCTAAGTATGGCATTTCATCAGGATTCAATAAATTATGCAAACCTGCTTCTAAATGCGCTTGAACGTTTCGAGTTAAAATTTTGCGTGCTTCTAATTGTGAAGGATCTGGAATAAAACGACGCTGTTGTAAATATACCTGCCCATCTTTTTCTGTCGCAATTTCAAGCCTTATAAGCTCGTTGAGTACTGAACGCGGATGACGTTCTGTTGAAATTCTTTTCACCAGCATTTCAAAGCTATTTTCTGACTCACTGCTAAATGGTAAACAATCCCCCCAACCTTCTGCTAACCATAAACCAATCACACGCGATGGCACACTAATCGGTTCAGACACAGTTGCATCTTTCAGCGCTTTACCTTCGGAAATCACTTCTTTATAAGCCGTGACATCTTTACGATGCAGCCCTGAAAGTAAACTAATTGCTGATATTGTTGGTTTTTGATCAATACGCTCAAGTTCATGCACAGCTTGTTGAAAAAATATAGGCTTCAATGCAGCAGTAAACTCAGTATATCCAACACCTGATCGTATCAACCATTGGCTCAACTCATTCATCAGCACCAATACTTGCTGTAAATTTTGATCTGCCTCATTGGTGAGAAGTTTGCTCATTAAATTGCCATGAAAATTAGACTGCATAAGTGAAATTTTCGCATTATTTGTTCTACTGCACAATTTTTATCTGATGAGATCTTGAGGGTATTCAGTAAAAAAATCATTCTTTACATTAAAGTGCGTAAATGACACGCTGATCGATATATCCAAACTTTCAACGCTATGCCACCACCCAATCGGTATAAATAAGGTTTCTCCTGGATGCACTGTACACTCAATAGGTGTGACCTTTTTCAACGATGGATATTGAAAAAAATCAGCCTTTTTTAAATCTGTAATTTCACTAAATACCCACTGATCGTTATACATATATGGCATTTGCCAAGCAGGAATTAAGGTCACTTTCTTACGACCATAGATTTGTGCCAACAAATTATTGGTTAAGTCATAATGCAGTGGCGTAAATGTGCCTGCTGGCCCAAACCAAAGAAAATGTCGATCTGTTTGTACAGTTTGACTATAGCCTGTTGAAAAGTCAGCGAGATCATCTTTCAATTTCAACATGAAATCTTTATTTTGAGCTGCATTATTTGCCGTCAAATAAATATCATTTGTCTGTTCAGACAATTTTATTTTTTCAACAAAATCTTGCATCAAAATAATCCGCTTAAGTTGTACCGACTTTTTTTCAAAGTCTTGATGTCGTGTTCTGTCCATCTGAACTTCTACAAGTTCATTTTTGAAAGTTTGTGAAAAATAGTCAGGTGACCATTTACTCAGTGCTGGCCAATGATCTATACCACCTTGTAAGATTACAGGTTGCATTTGGCTATAAAAATCTTGAATAAATGTTTTGAAATTTGGTGTTTCGATACGCTCGATATGATTTGTGGTTGTTGCGTTCAATGTTTTAAGTTGTCCTATTACACTCAACAACCAACGCTCTTTGTTTTGTTGCTGTGTTACTTTTTTCAATCTTTTAAAAATAACGTTATTGTTTATTTGCTTTAAAAAATGAATGATCAAATGATTTGAAATATTTTCTTGCTTATTTTTTTCTAATATTTCTGCAGTATTTAAACCATTCAAGCAGTCATCTAATAATACATTTTGCAGATGCACTGGTAATTGCTCTATTGGAGCAAAAGTATCTGTATAGCTAACTGGACTAAATCCATGTGCTTGTAAAATTTCACTTATTTTTTCTGTATCACAACCGTTATCAATGTTTTCAGTCAACCAGTCTTGCCATTCCGTTGGTAAAGATTGATACCAAATTTGACTATGCTGAATATTCTTATACTGGCTTTCTAAGTTCATCTCACTATCTCCACCCTCTTTACAACTGAAGTATAAATGATCTATTTTAAAAATGCTAAATTTTCGCATTTTAAAATTATTTAAACACAGTGGATGTTATCAGCCCCTATAAAAATAGCGCTAGATAACTCAACAAAGGAGAAAGTTAATGAAAATTAGTTACTTAATACTAGCAAGTAGTCTCTCTTTGATTTGCATTCAGACTAATGCTGGCTTTGCAGATACCATGCGTGATTTACGCAGCACCCTGAGCCAATTTAATGAAACTTCAAAAGAGGTTTCAAATACAGCCCGTGAATGGACAGGTAGTCGAACGAATAACACGTCAAATTATACAAATTCTAGTTTCACCGTAGGCCAACAACTTCGCCCGAAAATAAATAATCTTCCGCTTTATCAAAGTGCCGATAAATCTGGGGTAGTTTTGAACAAACTGTCAAAAAGTGCGGATATTATTTTTGCTGGGAATGCGACCAAAACTGGTCTAATCGAAGTCACTACAGAATACGGCAATGGCTGGATTGAATCTCACCTTGTGCAATAAATCATTTCTGAAAAAAAGCAAACATCAAAAATAGCTGTGCATAACAATTTCTTTTATCGAGCACTAGTCATGAATAACATCAATAAAATCAGCATTATTACTGCTGTATTTAGTACTTTGGTCGGCTGTGGCGGCTCCAATAATGATGGCCCATCACCAACGCCGACACCGACACCGACACCGACACCGACACCGACACCGACACCGACACCGACACCAACACCAACACCAACGCCAACGCCAACGCCAACGCCAACGCCAACAACTGTAGCGGATAAATTCACAGGAGAGTGGATTCAAGGAAACTCTGCTCTCGGTAATAGTAATTGTGATTTACCACAAATTTCCATTCATAAAACCAGTGAAAATTCAGTCAGTTCACTGAACGAAGAACTAAAATATGCTGAACACAATAGTTCAAGCAAAACCTGCAGCGGTGAATTTATTTCCAAACGTTATCAATTACTGCATGACATGGTAATCAGTGATATCCAACCTGCTGCAGCTCTAAATAACTTTGAATATCATGCCATTAAGTTTCAACCAGTCAGAGATGGAACAACCAGCAACCGTGTCCTGACTTTTTTAAATAGTAATTCTTTTTGTGTGATTAATGCGACGACTTCAAATCCAAGCTATATCATCATGGAGCGTGGTCTAATTAAAGATCCACTCAAGGACAGCCGCTGCTATACAAAAAATACCAATGAATTCTTCACCAATTTAAAACCGAAAGCCAAAATCACAACTGCAGACTTTAAGTCTGAGAGCTTTATTAATACGACTGACACTGTGAACTTCTTGGCTCAGCTCAATGCGATGGGACAAAATGGTTATAAATTAATTGGCTATGATACTAAGCCCCTGGACAATGGTAATGTTAATAGCTACATAAAACTTGCTAATGAAAACATACGTTTCAATCATATTGTGGCAGACCGTACAGCATCCTCTACCGCTGACATTTATTTTACATGGCGTAATCAGTTAAATGAAAAAGGTAAATCAGGTTATCAATACCTACATAGCGTCAGACCAACCAATGCCATGAATTTCAAAGATTATTTCATTAAAAAGGAAAACG
The DNA here is from genome assembly GCF_013420285.1 of Acinetobacter sp. YH01019. Taxonomy (NCBI): domain Bacteria; kingdom Pseudomonadati; phylum Pseudomonadota; class Gammaproteobacteria; order Moraxellales; family Moraxellaceae; genus Acinetobacter; species Acinetobacter sp. YH01019. Next base: position 44,746 of record NZ_VOYM01000005.1, on the reverse strand, counting down.
ATACCGCGACGTACACCTATGACAGCGGCTATGTTTCCCCACTCGTTGACCCAGTGCAACTGGAAACCATGCTCAATACATTAGGTTCCCAAGGCTGCCGTATTATTCAGTTCAAAAGCTATTTCACAGGTTTACGACCTGAAGTTCTGAACGGCAAACAAAATAGTCCTAAAGTTGCAACCTGTATCAATAGCAGTACACATCATGGCACTTACAGTTATCGCCATAAAACCTATCCAACCGGTAGCAATAGTCTAGAACGTACTCTGAAATTGCAGACAATGATTGATGAGCAAGCAAAAGAAGGGTATCGCTTAGTTAGTCGATCTTTAGATATGAGTTCAACCACCAAAAATGGCATGCTGTTTATGAAAGACAGTGAAAATACCAATGTCGGCGAATTTAAAGTCTTTAGTGAAACTGTCTTTGCAACATCGACGTTTAACGATGTCTTACTGAAACGTCTTCAGCAGCAAGGTCAATTGGGTTGGTTATACACCAGTGGTCAACTGCTATTTGCAAATAATCCAAAACATCTACAAACAGAACTGAGTGACTTTAATTTAATTGATTAATTCATGAGGTATCTCGAGCTTTTCCATGTCCTTTATTTTTTGCATCAAGGACATGGATCATTCACATAAATCAAAGCAGTGATAAAAACTACTTATTTTAAGCGGCAATTAAAACCCATCTTGGTATCAACGATATTATTTTCATAACCTAAGCTTTGAATAAATTGGTTGCGGTCTGATATTTGTTTTTGATCCGCTTGACTCAATCTTGCTTTATTTTTTTGTGCCAACCCATAGGTTTCATTCACTAAACCCTGATAGATCCCGCAAACTTCCTGACGCTTGGACTTTTTCAATTGACGACCACCATACCATGAACGTTCAAAATCTTCCGCTTTAAGTGTCTTACCCCAGTCTTCAATACGTTGATTTTGTCGCTGCTGCATTTCCAATAAGCCTTGTTGAATCTCAGCTTTAGTAAAAGGTTTATTTATTTCAACTTTTGGTAAAACAGGAACAACGTCTGGCACAGGTGCTGCAGTGGTAATCGCCTCCTCTGCAGTATTCGATACAACTGGATTTGCCAAACTCATTGATGAAATTAATCCGGTCACAATGACGACACCAAAAGCTTTTAAATTTATAGATTTCAAGTTTTAAGTACCCATTTTAATTTTTCACAGTGTCCTTATACACATTTTTATATTTTGGCAGAAGTTTTTAAAGTATTAATTTACAAAACTTCATTAGTGTAAATGATTAGGCTAATGCAGGCTCAATAAAAAACCGCTCCTAGAAGCGGTTTTTTAAATTATGATAACTTAAACCAATTCTTTAAAATCTTGTTGACGCCAAGCTTCATATAAAATTACTGCTGTCGCATTCGACAAATTCAAACTACGTGAATTTGCAGCCATTGGTAGACGAATCCAATGTTCTTTCGGGAACATCATACGTACATCTTCAGGTAAACCACGTGTTTCTGGACCCATCAAAAGTGCGACCGGTCGATTTAGATTAGACGTATGCGGTGTTTCAAAACCCTTGGTCGTTAATGGATAAATCGCATTTTGATCGATCCCTACACTCGCTAAATGCTCTAAACACGCAGCAAAATTTTCCCACACTTTCATGTGCGCCCATTCATGATAATCCAATCCAGCACGACGTAATTTTTTATCATCTAGTTCAAAACCCAAAGGCTTGACTAAATGTAACTGCGCTCCAGTATTGGCACATAAACGAATGATATTCCCTGTATTTGCAGGAATTTCTGGCTCGTATAAAACAACATGGATCACAGGATTTACTCTACTCTTTGGTTAAAAATGGATGAGGTAAGATATTCACTTAGCGATGATATGCCATAGCTAGCAAATAAAAATTCATTCGACTGAGTATTCGCACTTTAGCATAACGAACACCGAATAATGAGGGTAGCAACTATAGCTATGTCCACTTTACTCAGACATAGCCTTCGCCTTGTGCTCGGGCAGCGTTATCCCTGCTTTATCCTCTTTACTCAGGCACAGCCTTCGTCTTGCGCTCGGGCAGCGTTATCGCTGCTTTATCCTCGCTCATGCCATTGAAGTTGATCACGTAAGCTAACCACATCACCAATAATGGTCAATGTCGGCGCCTGTATTTGGTACTCGGATACTTTAGAAGCAATATCTGCCAAAGTCCCGACCACCACTTTTTGCTCTGGAGTTGTGCCTTTCGATACCAATGCAACTGGCATATCCGGACGTTGCCCATGTGCAATTAATTTTTCACAAATTTTTTCAAGACCCACCAAGCCCATATACAGCACAAGCGTTTGGTTTTGGTAAACCAGTTCATTCCACGGTAATTCAGGTGAGCCTTCTTTCAAATGCCCAGTTAAAAAACGCACACTTTGAGCATAATCACGATGGGTTAAAGGAATACCCGCATAGGCTGAACAGCCCGAAGCCGCAGTGATACCAGGCACAACTTGAAAGGCTACACCAGCAGCAAAGAGTTCTTGAATTTCTTCACCCCCGCGCCCAAAGATAAATGGATCACCACCTTTCAGACGACAAACTCGCTTACCTTCACTAGCGTATTTAACCAATAATGCATTAATGCCTTCTTGTGGCACTGCGTGATTCGATCGAGCTTTACCTACATAGATTTTTTCAGCGTCACGGCGGCATAGGTCCATAATCGGCTGTGAAACCAAACGATCGTAAATCACCACATCTGCTTGCTGCATTAAGCGTAAAGCTTTCAGAGTCAATAGCTCTGGATCACCAGGCCCAGCACCGACCAAATACACTTCGCCTTTTGGACGTGTCCATTCAATAAGAGCCTGCTGAATTAAGCGATTCGCTTCAGCTACATTGTCGTTAAACACCTGTTCTTTCAGTGGACTTGCATATAAGTCTTCCCAAAAGATACGGCGTTCGTCTGGATTGGCTATTTTTGCTTTAACTTCAGCACGCCACTTACCAGAAAACTCAGCAAGCTTGCCCATACCATGTGGAATAGCTGCTTCTAGTTGAGTTCGAATTTGGCGAGATAAAACGGGCGATGTTCCATTAGATGCAACTGAAACAATCAATGGTGAACGATCAATAATTGCAGGTACCATAAATCGGCAATGCGGCGGATCATCAACACTATTGACCAAAACATTTTCAGCTTCACAAGCCTCAAACACGGCTTGATTAATCGTTTTATCATTGGTTGCGGCTATAACCAAACGGTATACACTCAAATTAACTTGAGTATCTTGATAGCGTGAATTGAGATATTGCCCTTGGCTATGTGTCACCAATTGCATTAAATCATCTTCTATTTCGGGTGAAAGCACCGTAAGGCAAGCACCTGCTTTTGCAAGCAGCACTGCCTTACGATATGCAATTCGACCACCACCAACAATCAGACAAGGTTGCTGTTGCAACTTCAACGAGATTGGAAAAATATCCACACACTACCTCAGTATTTTAAATCTGATTGTCTTAAGCAAATTTTGTGCACAAAACTGTGCACTTTATCGTTCATTAGTCGATAAATTCTGCACCGCCCATATATGGACGAAGTACAGCAGGAATTTCAATTGAACCATCAGCGCGTTGGTAGTTTTCCATCACCGCAAGTAAAGTACGACCAACAGCCAAACCTGAACCATTCAATGTATGTACGAATTCAGTTTTCTTTTGGTCTGCACGGTAACGTGCTTTCATACGACGTGCTTGGAAATCGCCCATGCATGAGCAAGAAGAAATTTCACGATAGGTATTTTGACTTGGCACCCAAACTTCAAGGTCATAGGTCTTGATTGCACCAAAGCCCATATCACCGCCACACAGAACGACTTTACGGTATGGCAAGCCTAATGCTTGAAGGATACCTTCGGCATGACCCGTTAATTCTTCCAAAGCATCCATCGAAGTTTCAGGTTTTACAATCTGAACCATTTCTACTTTGTCAAATTGGTGTTGACGGATCAAACCACGTGTATCACGGCCATACGAACCCGCTTCGCTACGGAAACATGGTGTATGTGCTGCATATTTTAATGGCAAACGTTCTGGATCAATGATTTCGTCACGCACGAAGTTGGTTACTGGAACTTCAGCTGTTGGAATCAGGTAATATTCTTTTTCGCCTTGAAGTTTGAATAAATCTTCTTCAAATTTAGGCAATTGACCTGTACCACGTAAAGAGTCAGCATTTACTAAATAAGGTACATATGCTTCGGTATAACCATTTTCTAATGTATGCGTGTTCAACATGAACTGAGTCAATGCTCGTTGTAAACGCGCTAAAGGCCCTTTTAATACACTGAAACGTGTACCAGTTAATTTGGTCGCAGTTTCGAACTCTAAACCACCCATCATTTCGCCAAGATCGGTATGGTCTTTGATTTCGAAATCAAATTCGCGAGGTGTGCCCCACTTTAAAACTTCCACGTTATCATTTTCGTCTTTACCCTCAGGCACAGACTCGTGTGGTAAGTTTGGAATTGAAAGAGATTTAGCTTCTAACTCAGCTTGAAGTTCTGAAAGTGCAACTTCTGCTGCTTTAATTTCATCACCAATGGCAGACATGCGCGCCATGATTTCTGAAGCATCACCGCCTGCTTTTTTAATCTGACCGACTTGTTTTGCGCCAGCATTACGTTCAGCCTGCAAAGACTCAGTTTTTGACTGAATTTCTTTACGGCGAGCTTCTAGGTCTGCCCACTCTGCTACGTTGAGTTGAACACCACGTTTTGCTAAGGCTAAATTTACAGCCTCAATATTATTTCTGAGTAATTTCGGGTCGATCATAGCCAATCTGAAGTAAAGAAAAAAACTGGCTATAGTGTAAGCTCTTAACGCTTAAAAATACAGTGATCGAGCTTACACCTGAGCTTTATTGAATCAATATTATTGACTCAATGAACTTCATTTCGTTTCATAATTTGGCAAATTCGGTAAATACTCAGGTTTGAATAAACCTTTTACAGAATAATACGGTAGTTTTAATTCAGGCATACCTTCTGCATAACTTGCTAATTCATACAATGGATAAACAAACACAATACCGTTACCCCCATAGTAGAAATTATCACTCAGTTGTAATTTACCGCGTTCAATATCATGGTTATCTAACCAAATTGAATTGGAATCAAACAAAGCACTTATAACTTTGGCATCGGCACCTTTCACCAATACATCTTGTAGTGCTAAACGTTTTTTTGCATTCAGATCAAAATTGACATATTCCACATGAGACATACCGTGCGCAGCATGTGCGGCATAGGTATAACTTTCTATCGCAAAAGTCGCAATATGGCCCCATTGGCTAATATATCGCACCGAAGTTGTGCTTTGACCCATGCCAGCTTCTGGATTTTGTGCTAAATCCACTTTTTCATTAGGTTCAGGCGAAAATGCAATTGGATCCGCTTTCTTAATACGCTCAAGGAAGTATTGATTGATCCAATCAACATTGGTTTCTACAGTTTGAATGGAATATTGTGTACACCCTTCAGCTTCGCATGCTTGCGGTTTCGGCAAATTAACCACAACAGATTTAGATTCAATCAGGGGAACCGATTGCGTCGTCTTTTGTTTACTTTGTGTCGTGCTTGCATCTTCGACAGGTTCATTTCGTGGATGACAAGCTGTCAATGCTCCAACCATCAAAATTGTTGTGATAGCCGTAGCCAAAACATTGATACGTGTTTTTTTCATCCTAAAATCCCTATACCTCAAATCAGATATGCTGCAAAGTTGACGCTCAGCTTTGCAAAATAAGCATACTACTAAATGCATAGCTGCATACGCTTAGTTGATTTACATTTATCCATAAAAAAAGAGCAGATATTTATCTGCTCTTTTGCATATCTAAAGATCAAATTTATTGATCAATAATATCTGTACCTTTTGGAGGTACAAAATTAAAGGTCGATGCTGGAATTGATGCATTCACTTTAACGTTGTTAAAACGCACATTTGTGGTTTGACCCAATGAATCCTGAAGAATCATCAATGTAGGCGCATTTTTCGCACCAAAACTAATGGTTAAGCTTTGGAATACACCATCATCGCTTTTTGGATATAGAGTGTAATAAGTTTTGCTCTTATTCGGCTGCGTAATACGGTAAGACTTCATAATTTGAGCCGTATTACCCGACAATAACAAGGCTGGTGTATTTGCTACTTGCTCATCTAGGCTTTGACGTACAGCTTGTTGTAAGTCTGGATCATAAATCCATACCGTTTTACCTGTAGTTGCAATGGTTTGTTTCGATGGACTTGTGGTTTCCCAATAGAACTTACCTGGACGCTGAACTTTCATCACACCTTTAAAAGTCTGATTCATGTGCTGCGCGCTTAAGCCTTTTTTCTGAGTGGCCTTCGGATTGGTTACTTTGGTGGTTTGCTCAAAGTTTGCAGTAAAGCTTTTAATCCCAGACAGCTGTTTTACAAGATTCGCAGTTGCCTGTTGCTCCGACGCTGCTACTGGCGCAGCGAATACTGTAGTACTCATTACAGGTGCCAGAGTCGCTGCACCTAATGCCATAGCACAGATGGTTTTACGAAGCATTTTCATAGATTCACCTTTTATATTTGCATCAATGCAATTTGTTAGATAAGCCATCTTAAACCAATTTCAGCTGCTAAATTTAGAGAAAATAAGAAGTTTTGTATGGTTATTAATTCAATTTGATCATTTTTATTCATCATGATGGAGAAATTTGCAGATCTTTTACTTTATTTTGAGTGTTATTTCTATCAATCATTTTGGCTTTGCAAAGTTTTTGGTAAAGCATAAAAAAGCTCCGTCATTATGCGGAGCTTTTAAAGTAGACAACAATTTGACATGTTTTATTTCCATTACTAGCCAATGGAAGCATCTGCACCAAAATCACCTTCAGAATTTGATGTTGCTGCGACTTTATATACATATTTATTACTTTCAGCTACTCCGCTAAATCCAAGTGCATAAATTTGTTTACTCTCCCAAGTCCCCATACCTACGCTGAACTTATTGTATCCAGCATCAGTTGGTTGTGGTAAAGAAGCTATGGCAATACTAGAAGCCACGGCTGCATATACTTCATCTCTAAAGCTATCAAATCGGCTATTGAGCTCATTCACACGATGATGGGTATAGGCTTTGGACTCCTTCAGCACATCTTCCGTGTCAAGACCACCTTGTCCATTTGCACCTTTTAGACTTAATAATCATTGAGACTCTATTCCATTAAAACCTTGATTGAGTGCGACTTCATAAGTCGCTTAGACCTTGCGAACCTGTTGCACCAAGAGAGTAGAATACTCACAGCAAGTAATTTTGGTACAGCTTTAATAGCGATTGAAGTTGTTTCAGCAAGTCCTAATAGCTTTTCAAGTGCAATTTCTTGGTTTTTATCAGAACAATTCCTTTTCTGAAAGTCAGTATGCGCCAGCACTGTTTTTAAAATTTTATTAATGTCTTTATCCTTTTTTGTATTTTTATTCTTTTATGACCCACCCTTATTTATGTGAATTTAATCACTTATAATTTTGATTAATTGATAAAAAAATAATTTTTAACAATCTTGAAACTTTGATCCTATTTTTATAGACAAAAAAAAGCCCACATAATGTGGGCCTTTTTTTCTATTAAAACTTACGCTTCAACAGATACGTAGCGACGACCGAATTGGCCTTTCACTTCGAATTTTACAACGCCGTCAGCAGTTGCAAATAAAGTATGGTCACGGCCCATACCTACGTTTACACCAGCGTGGAATTCAGTACCACGTTGACGAACGATGATGTTACCAGCAGTCACAGATTGACCGCCATAGATTTTAACACCCAACATTTTTGGGTTCGAGTCACGACCGTTTTTAGTCGAACCACCGGCTTTTTTAGTTGCCATGTCTACTTACTCCTCGTAATTAGCCTGAAATAGCTGTAATTTTCAACTCAGTGAACCATTGACGGTGACCTTGTTGTTTACGATAGTGTTTACGACGACGCATTTTGATGATGCGGATTTTGTCGTGACGACCATGGCTAACTACTTCAGCAGTTACTTTAGCGCCAGCAACTACTGGTGCACCAATTTGAATGCTGTCACCGTTTACAAGCATCAACACGTCATCAAAAGTGATTGTTGAGCCAGTTTCAGCTTTCAATAATTCTACTTTAAGGGTTTCACCCTCAACTACACGGTGTTGTTTACCACCGCTTTGGATTACTGCGTACATAAATGTACTCCAAACATGCCCGTGTTGTCGTGCCGGTAAAGGGATATACCGATCTTAAAACGATCGTCACTGGGGTTTCACAAAGGCAGAGATTTTAAGGGATAACCAGCAAAACAACAAGCTATTTAGGCAAAATATTAGTTTAGCATGCGTGTATTTATTAAACAGCGGCGTTTAACTCAATAAAGTTCAGACATTTGATCGTGTTATTTTAAATTGAAATGGATTTTTAATACGCGTTCGCTAATATAGGCTTCAATTTTCAGTATTAGCGCTTTAAAACTTGGAAAAACACACTTAGGAATATTAAAAAAATCGACAGGAACATACCCTAGGATAAAAAAATCACTTAAGATTAAGCCAATTGAGTACGTTTCTGTCTGTAATTCATAAATCAAATTGCTACACTACGGCTGTAATTTAAAAATAACTGAGGTTTCTCTTCATATGACCATCGACTTTAAGCAAGATATTCTCGCGCCTGTTGCATCTGACTTTGCTGCGATGGACACATTCATTAATGAAGGGATTACGTCTAAAGTTGCCTTAGTGATGGCGGTCAGTAAACATGTGGTAGAAGCTGGTGGTAAACGCATGCGCCCGATTATGTGTCTACTGGCGGCAAAAGCATGTGGTGCAGAAGACCTTGAAAAGCATCGTAAGCTCGCTGCTATTATTGAAATGCTGCATACAGCAACTTTAGTACATGACGATGTGGTTGATGAATCCGGTTTACGTCGTGGTCGCCCAACGGCCAACGCAACTTGGAATAATCAAACTGCCGTGTTGGTAGGTGATTTCCTAATTTCACGCGCATTCGATTTGTTGGTCGATTTAGACAACAATGTCTTGCTGAAAGATTTTTCGACCGGGACGTGTGAAATTGCAGAAGGTGAAGTTCTACAACTGCAATCGCAGCACCAACCTGATACGACTGAACAAACTTATTTAGACATCATTCATGGTAAAACTTCGCGTCTCTTTGAATTAGCGACCGAAGGTGCTGCTATTTTAACGGGAACGCCAGAATTCCGTGAGCCACTGCGTAAATTTGCAGGTCATTTTGGTAACGCATTCCAAATCATTGACGATATTTTAGATTACACCTCTGATGCTGAAACATTAGGTAAAAATATTGGTGATGATTTGATGGAAGGAAAACCAACTTTGCCTTTAATCTCTGCGTTAAAGAATACAACAGGTGAAGAACATGAGATTATTCGCCGTAGTATTGCAACAGGTGGTACAGCAGATTTAGATCGTGTGATCCAAATTGTGCAAACATCTGGTGCTTTAGATTATTGTAGCCAGCGTGCCACAGAGGAAACCAATGCAGCACTTAGCGCATTGGATGCTTTGCCAGAAACAGAATATCGTCAAGCCTTAATTAATTTAGCAAACTTGGCATTACATCGAATTCAATAATTCACTATATTCATCGTAATACCCTTGCCTATGCATATAAAATTAAATGATTTATTTTTAAACATGCAGCAACAGCTCGACACGCCTCGAGCTGTGCTGGATGAAAATTTACTGATTGAACTGATTAATCGTATTCGTCCTGAAGACACAAAAAATACCGACGAAATTAAAAAGCGCTTTCAAGCTTTTATTCAAGCCCTATTGATTACCCCTGATGCAGCCTCAACACTGCAAAGTTTTGTCTTAAAGCTGATCAGTAAATATAAGCAAACCAGTCTTTATGCTGATACTGGGATTTTGTCTTTGGATGGTTTCTGGGGACAATTATTTCAACGTCTGGGTGCACACTTTCTCCCTTTAATTAATGATGAAACGCAGTTACAAGATCTTGTTCGTCGTGTTTTCCATCGACATAGTGACAAATATTGGCTCGATAGCATCCCAGATCAACAATGGATTCAATTGTTCCGATTATTTAATCAGGGGCATAGCAACCAAGATGAAAAAAGACAAATTCGCCGCGAGCTGATCAAAGCAATTACCGTCTTGTCTTATCGTGTCAGTGGTATTGGTCTTTACCCAGAATTCATTAATGCACAACCTGAATTAACTGAATATGAATCGCCTTTTTTGGTACAAAACCGTGAAATAAACGATTTTATTCAGCAATATAAAAAGCTCCATCAAAGCGCAGAACAGATGACTGCGGTACTTCCTCCGGATGCATCTCAAGCTTTAGTGATGTTAGAGCAGTGCCGCGATGTTGTCCTAAAAATCCGCCGTGCAACCAAACGTATTGGTGTGAGTGTCAGCCTGACATATTTACTGTCTCTACTTGAGCAATGTTTAGATCGTTTAGAAATTTTGCTTAACCTAATTGTTGAAGAAGATGACGTCCGCTACATCTCGATGGGTAGCCTACTGAGCGATGTCACTTCAGCCATATATAGTGAACGTAGTGTGCGTGATTTGCTCGCTACTAATAGTGAATTAATGGCTCTACAAGTTACTGAAAATGCCAGTAAAACTGGTGAACATTATGTAAGTACGGACAAACAAGGCTTTATGAGCATGTACCGCTCTGCTGCGGGTGCAGGTGTCATTATTGCCTGTATGGCCACATTAAAAGTACTAATGACACGTTTGACAATGGCGCCTTTAATGCAAGCCATTTCATACAGCCTAAATTACTCTCTCGGCTTTATGCTAATACATGTCTTGCATTTTACAGTTGCGACCAAACAGCCAGCTATGACAGCTGCTGCACTTGCTGCTACGGTCCAACACCGTAAAGGCTCTAAAATGGCGCAGATTGCAGAATTGGCTGCACTGATTATTAACATCATTCGAACCCAGTTTATTGCAATCTTAGGCAACATCAGTATTGCAATTCCTGTTGCCGCCCTGATTGCGCTGAGTTGGGATATGGCCTTACATGAACCTTTGATGAATCATGCAAAAGCCGCAAAAACCTTACATGACCTCAATCCATTTACCTCACTAGCTGTACCTCATGCTGCAATTGCAGGGGTCTGTTTATTTTTATCTGGCTTAATTGCAGGTTATTTTGACAACATGGCTGTGTACCGAAAAGTCGGCCCACGTATACAAGCACACCAGAAGCTCAAACGCTGGTTAGGTCAAGAGCGTCTTAATAAATTTGCTGCTTATATTGAACGTAATCTTGGTGCATTAGCGGGTAATTTCTTATTCGGCATTATGCTCGGTAGCATGGGTACCATTGGTTACATTTTAGGTCTTCCCTTAGATATTCGTCATATTGCATTTGCTTCAGCCAATTTTATTCAAGGTTTAATTAATATTAATGGCTCACCAGATATCGGCTTAATTATTGTGTCATTTTTAGGGGTTATCCTGATTGGTCTGACTAACTTATTCGTCAGTTTCACGTTAACCATTATTGTGGCATTACGTGCACGTCGCGTAAGATTTGAGCAATGGAAACCCTTGGCTAAATTGGTGATGACTCATTTTCTAACTCGACCAAGTGACTTTTTCTGGCCACCAAAAACCCCACTTGAAGTTGAAGATGGCACACAAGCCAGTAAGAACAATCATTAGCAGATTTGTGTTTTATTTTAGTAAGATGTTAATGAACACAAAAAATAAAATCAGCATAATTTACACAGACTTGAAATAAAGTGTACTGATGAGTACACTTTAGTCCATTAATTAACCGAGCTCAAACCGGTTAAAATGACAAGGAATTAAGCATGCCACGATTGCTGCTGATTGTCGGTTGTTTTGCATTAATTATCAGTGTGTTGTCACTCTATTCACCTCTGCTTAATCTTTTTGATTTAGCTTCAGTTGAATGGATGAGTCAGCACCGTATTGCTGTTTTTAATCAAATTACCACCGCTTTTTCAGCACTGGGCGGCATGCCTTTTGTATTATTTTTCACCACTCTATGGTGTTTACACTTGGCGTGGTATAAAAAATACTCAGAAATTGTTTTTATCAGTATAGGGATCTTCGGAAGTATAAGTATCGTATGGCTACTTAAATTCACTTTCACCAGACCTCGACCTCCGGAAATGTATCATCTTGTAGCATCTTACGGGAGTTCATTTCCAAGCGCGCATAGTTGTTATGCGGCAGCTTTGGCCTGTTTGATGATTTTGGTTTATCGGCAACATACACATCATAAACTGATCGCTCTCTTTGCATTCATTTGGATGCTCTGTATGGGGATTTCAAGAGTTTATGTAGGCGTTCACTTCCCGACAGATGTCCTATCCGGTTGGAGCATTAGTTTGATTTGGATCGCGCTACTTTATTTGATCACCATCAAATTCAGTAAAGCGTAAACAAATGAATAATTTAGATAAAAATCTAATTGAGGTGGAACAATGATGTCTGCAAAGCTTTGGGCACCTGCCCTGACTGCTTGCGCATTGGCAACAAGTATTGCACTTGTTGGTTGTAGCAAAGATCCTAAAGATGCACAGCAAGCTGCTGCTGCACAGCAAATGCCACCAACTGAAGTCGGTGTAATTGTTGCTCAACCACAAAGCGTTGAACAGTCTGTTGAACTTTCGGGCCGTACATCTGCCTACGAAATTTCTGAAGTGCGCCCACAAACCAGTGGTGTCGTACTTAAACGTCTTTTTGCAGAAGGCAGCTATGTTCGTGAAGGACAAGCCTTGTACGAGATCGACTCACGTACAAACCGTGCTTCAGCTGACAGTGCTCGTGCTGCTTTAACACGCCAACAAGCGAACTTAGGTGTGTTACGTGTTAAAGAAGGTCGTTACCGTCAACTTGTAGGATCGAATGCGATTTCTAAACAAGAATATGATGACATTGTTGCGCAAGTTAAACTGGCTGAAGCTGATGTTGCTGCCTCTCAGGCAGAACTTAAAAATGCAGAAATTAACTTAGGTTACTCAACTGTACGTGCGCCAATTTCAGGTCAAACAAACCGTTCAACTGTGACTGCTGGTGCTTTAGTTACAGCATCTCAGGCTGATCCATTGGTGACAATTCAACGTCTTGACCCAATGTATGTTGATATCAACCAATCGAGTGCTGAGCTACTTCGCTTACGTCAACAATTAAGCAAAGGCAACTTGGACAGCAGCAACAATACAAAAGTTAAATTACGTCTTGAAGATGGCAGTGAATATCCAATCGAAGGGCGTTTAGCTTTCTCTGATGCCAGTGTGAATCCGGATACAGGTACAGTCACTTTACGTGCTGTGTTCTCTAACCCGAACCACTTATTGCTACCAGGTATGTTTGCCAATGCACGTATTGTGCAAGGTGTGATTCCGAATGCCTACCTTGTTCCACAAGCTGCAATTACACGTACTCCAACAGGTCAAGCGATTGCAATGATTGTTAATGCTAAAGGTGCTGTAGAGTCTCGTCCTGTAACAACAGTGGGCACTCAAGGCGCTAACTGGATTGTGACTCAAGGTCTGAATACTGGCGACAAAGTAATTGTTGATGGTATTGCCAAAGTTAAGCCAGAACAACAAGTTGTAGCAAAACCGTATCAACCACAGGCTGCTGCCGCACAAGGTGCGCAACAACCTGCTGCAAAAGAAAAAGGTAAAGCTACTGAACAAGCAGCTCCAAAAAATGAACAAAAAGCTACTTCAAACGCATAAGGAGTAGACTGAATGGCTCAATTCTTTATTCATCGCCCCATTTTTGCATGGGTGATTGCATTGGTGATTATGTTGGCGGGTGTACTCACGCTAACAAAAATGCCAATTGCGCAGTACCCGACCGTCGCTCCGCCGACTGTGTCGATCTCTGCAACTTATCCTGGTGCATCTGCAGAAACCGTTGAAAATACAGTGACTCAGATCATCGAACAACAAATGAATGGTTTGGATGGCTTACGTTATATTTCGTCAAATAGTGCGGGTAACGGTCAAGCATCAATCCAATTAAACTTCGAACAAGGGATTGATCCAGATATCGCCCAAGTTCAAGTTCAGAACAAATTGCAGTCTGCGACAGCACTTTTGCCTGAAGACGTTCAACGTCAAGGTGTAAAAGTAACAAAGTCTGGCGCGAGCTTCTTGCAAGTTGTGGCATTCCACTCACCGTCAGGTAAGTTGACTGCCGACGACATTAAGGACTATGTAAACTCGAATATTTCTGAACCTCTTAGCCGTGTAGCGGGTGTAGGTGAAGTCCAAGTATTCGGTGGCTCATATGCAATGCGTGTATGGTTAGACCCTGCCAAAATGGCAAACCTAAAAGTAACACCGAGTGATGTTGCTGCTGCAATCCGCACACAAAACGCGCAGGTTGCTGTTGGTCAATTGGGTGGTGCACCATCAACACAAGGTCAAGTTTTAAACGCAACAGTTACTGCTCAAAGTTTGCTACAAACACCTGAACAATTCTCAAACATCTTCCTACGTAACAGCTCGGATGGTGCTCAAGTACGTTTAGGTGATGTAGCACGTGTTGAATTAGGCGCGGATAACTATCAGTTCGACTCTAAATTTAACAACAACCCTGCCGGCGGTGTTGCAATCAAACTAGCAACTGGTGCAAACGCATTAGATACAGCAGAAGCAGTTGAAGCACGTCTAAAAGAATTACGTCCAAACTACCCTGATGGTTTAGAAGATACTCTTGCCTTTGATACAACGCCATTCATTAAGTTATCTATTGAAAGTGTTGTACATACCCTTGTAGAAGCCGTGATTCTCGTATTCTTTGTGATGTTCTTGTTCTTACAGAACTGGCGCGCAACGATTATTCCAACATTGGCTGTACCAGTGGTTGTATTGGGTACATTTGCTGTCATTAACATGTTTGGGTTCTCGATCAATACACTCACCATGTTCGCGATGGTACTGGCGATTGGTCTCCTCGTGGATGATGCGATTGTTGTGGTAGAGAACGTTGAACGTGTCATGGTCGAAGATCATCTTGACCCAGTGACTGCAACTGAAATCTCAATGAAACAGATCTCGGGCGCCCTAATCGGTATTACCTCTGTTTTAACCGCTGTATTCGTTCCGATGGCATTCTTCGGTGGTACGACAGGTGTAATTTATCGTCAGTTCTCAATCACGCTGGTAACAGCAATGGTTCTGTCATTGATTGTGGCTTTGACCTTTACCCCTGCCCTCTGTGCAACCATGTTGAAACAACATGAAAAAGATAAACCTCAAAGCAACAGCATTTTTGCGCGTTTCTTTCGAGGCTTTAACAACGGTTTCGATAAACTTGCAGATAAATACCAAGGTGGCGTGAACTTCATGACACACCATAAGATTTTCTCTGGTGTGATCTATGCAGTTGTGATTGGTTTATTGGTGCTATTGTTCCAAAAACTTCCATCTTCGTTCTTACCTGAAGAAGACCAAGGTGTCGTGATGACACTGGTACAGTTACCACCGAATGCCTCATTAGAGCGTACGGACAAAACTGTTACCGCAATGACCAACTATTTCCTTAAAAATGAAGAAAAATACGTCGACTCTGTATTCAGCGTTTCCGGTTTCTCATTTACAGGTGTCGGTCAAAACGCGGGTCTTGCTTTCATTAAATTAAAAGATTGGGAAGACCGTACTAGCCCTGAATCTCAGGTTGGCGCGATTATTCAACGTGGTATGGCATTGAACATGATTGTGAAGGATGCTTCATACATCATGCCAATTCAATTACCAGCAATGCCTGAATTAGGGGTGAGTGCTGGCTTCAACCTTCAGTTGAAAGCATCAGCAGGTCAAACACATCAACAATTAATCGACGCACGTAATATGGTGCTCGGTATGGCTGCTCAAGATAAACGCCTCATAGGTGTTCGTCCAAACGGTCAAGAAGATACACCACAGTACAAAATCACGATTGACCAAGCTCAAGCTGGTGCTATGGGTGTCAGCATTGCTGAAATCAATACCACCATGGGTATGGCATGGGGTGGTTCATACATCAACGACTTCGTTGACCGTGGTCGTGTGAAGAAAGTTTATGTACAGGGTGAAGCTGCGGCACGTATGATGCCTGAAGACTTAAGCCAATGGTATGTACGTAATAACCAAGGTACGATGGTTCCGTTCTCAACATTCGCTACAGGTGAATGGACTTATGGTTCACCACGTCTTGAGCGTTATAACGGTATCTCATCTGTGAACATTCAAGGTTCACCAGGTATTGGGGTAAGTTCGGGTGACTCAATGAAAGCGATGGAAGAAATTATCCAAAAACTTCCATCTATGGGTGCACCTGGCTTTGACTATGAATGGACAGGTTTATCACTAGAAGAACGTGAGTCTGGCGCACAAGCACCATTCCTATACGCACTTTCATTGTTAATCGTATTCCTATGTCTTGCTGCCTTGTATGAAAGCTGGTCAATTCCGTTCTCAGTATTATTGGTTGTACCACTGGGTGTCTTGGGTGCGCTACTACTGACTTTCCTTGGAATGGTGTTCTTCAAAAATCCAAACTTGGCGAATAACATTTACTTCCAGGTGGCAATTATTGCCGTCATTGGTTTGTCCGCGAAGAATGCGATCTTGATCGTAGAATTTGCCAAAGAACTTCAAGAAAAAGGTGAAGATCTGTTTGACGCAACATTGCATGCCGCTAAAATGCGTCTACGTCCAATTATCATGACAACATTAGCCTTTGGTTTTGGTGTACTTCCGCTTGCCCTTTCTTCGGGTGCAGGTGCAGGTAGCCAACACTCTGTAGGTTATGGTGTATTGGGTGGCGTAATCAGTTCGACCCTACTCGGTATCTTCTTTATTCCTGTGTTCTACGTATGGATTCGAAGTATCTTTAAGTACAAACCAAAACAACAAAATAATCAGGAGCATTTATCGTGATGCAAAATGTATGGTCTATTGCAGGTCGTAGCATTGCGGTTTCTTCACTTGCGCTTGCTTTGGCTGCCTGCCAAAGCATGCGTGGTCCAGAACCGGTTGTTCAGACCAATATCCCAGAAAGCTATACAGCAAGTGCAGCTGGCACTTCAGTGGCTGAACAGGGTTATAAAGATTTCTTTGCTGACCAACGTCTGGTACAAGTTCTTGACTTAGCTTTAGCCAATAACCGTGACTTACGTACTGCGGCATTAAATATAGACCGCGCGCAGCAACAGTATCAAATCACTGCCAATGGTCAATTACCGACGATCGGTGCGAGTGGTGGCGTACTACGTCAAGACACTTTAAATATAACCAAGCCTATCACCTCTTATAATGTAGGTTTGGGTGTAACTGCCTATGAGCTAGATTTTTGGGGCCGTGTACGCAGCCTGAAAGACAACGCTTTAGATAGCTACCTAGCAACTGCAAGTGCACGTGATGCAACACAAATTGCATTGATCGGCCAAGTGGCTCAAGCTTGGTTAAACTATGCTTATGCCAATGCTAATTTAAAGCTTGCAGATCAAACGTTGAAGGCTCAGCTTGAATCTTACAATCTGAACAAAAAGCGTTTTGATGTAGGTATCGACAGTGAAGTTCCTGTACGTCAAGCACAAATTTCTGTAGAAACTGCACGTAATGATGTTGCCAACTACAAGACACAAATTGCCCAAGCGCAAAACTTGTTGAATTTACTTGTAGGACAACAAGTTCCGGCAAACCTACTTCCTGCCCAGCGTGTTAATCGTATCACTGCAACCAACACCATTGGCTCAGGTATTCCAAGTGACTTGTTAAACAACCGTCCTGATGTACGTGCAGCAGAATATAAACTGTCTGCAGCGGGTGCTAACATTGGCGCAGCAAAAGCACGTTTATTCCCAACCATCAGCTTAACGGGTTCAGCAGGTTATGCTTCGACTGACCTAGGTGATTTGTTCAAATCAGGCAACTTTGTATGGTCTGCAGGCCCAAGCTTAGATATTCCTATCTTCGACTGGGGTACACGTCAAGCCAACATTAAAGTCTCTGAAACTGACCAGAAAATTGCATTGTCTGATTATGAAAAATCAGTGCAATCAGCTTTCCGTGAAGTGAATGATGCTTTAGCTGTTCGTCAAAACATTGGTGACCGTATTGCAGCACAACGTCGTTTAGTTGATGCAACCAATACAACTTATAAACTATCAAATGCCCGCTTCCGTGCAGGTATTGATAGCTACTTAACTGTCCTTGATGCACAGCGCGCATCTTATGCAGCTGAGCAAGGTTTATTGTTGCTCGAACAAGCCAATTTGAATAAC
Organism: Acinetobacter sp. YH01019; assembly: GCF_013420285.1. Classification (NCBI taxonomy): domain Bacteria; kingdom Pseudomonadati; phylum Pseudomonadota; class Gammaproteobacteria; order Moraxellales; family Moraxellaceae; genus Acinetobacter; species Acinetobacter sp. YH01019. The sequence continues at coordinate 26,415 of NZ_VOYM01000005.1, read as the reverse complement.
CAAGTTGAGCTTTATAAAACCTTGGGTGGTGGTATTAAAGCCAACTCATCTGATGCTGTTCAATACCAACCTTCAACTGCTGAACGTAAAGCGGCAGCGACAAAATAATCATTCGTTTTTAGCTTAGCTAAAGTACGAAATAAAAGCTCACTTCGGTGGGCTTTTTTTATTGCTTTTTCAATGAGACTTTTCTATCTTCAATTCATCTCTTTACTTTTTGATATTAAAAATGCTTTTAAGTAATCTCGAATCTGTTCCAGGCCACACCATTACCCAACAATTAGACGTGGTTTATGGCAGTACAGTACGCAGTAAACATGTTGGCCGTGACTTTATGGCTGGCTTAAAAAATATTGTCGGTGGTGAACTTAAAGGCTATACCGAATTATTAGAAGAATCTCGTCAAGAAGCCATGAGCCGTATGATTGATAAAGCCCGTGCGATGGGTGCAAATGCAGTCGTGGGTATCCGCTTCTCAACATCAAATATCGCCCAAGGCGCATCGGAGTTATTTGTCTACGGCACGGCTGTTCGTGTTGAACCACTACAACATAAAATTCCAGATCCATTTCCAACACAGGACTAAGTCATGGATGCTTTTATTTTAAAAGTCCTGATTTTTGTGGTGCTGTTTTGCATCGGCTGGGGATTTGGTCGTCATGCCGAACAAAAACATCTGAGAGAATTGGAAGAACAAGAACGAAGGTTGGCACATATTCGTGTAGACAATAATCGTTTTAAAACCAGTACACAGACAGGCCAAATGATTTCGAGTAATGTTGTCATTTCACATGATTACTTTAAGTATGTGATTGCCAACATTCAAAACTTTTTTGGGGGTCGTTTGACCAGCTATGAAAGTGTGGTCGAACGTGCGCGCCGTGAAGCGTTAGTTCGCTTAAAACAAGAAGCGGAAAATATGGGTGCAACTCATATTATGGGCTTACGTTTAAGTACCACCGAGCTGGGCATGCAAGGCGGTATGGTTGAAGTCTTTGCTTATGGCACGGCAATTCAGGGTTAAAAAATAAAAAGCCTCCTATATCTTTATTGCTAGTCATGGAGGCTTTTTAAATTCATAAACTTTTGAAAATGGATCTGTATTACTTCACTTTCATTTTACGAATCATCTTATATAAGGTCTTCGGCGATAGTCGTGATACCACAACGCCGAGTTTTTCCTTGCGACCACCTACTACAATATATTCTTGCCCTTGCTGTAAAGCTTTAATGGTTATTTTAGCAAAATCATCAGCTTCTAAACCATTGGCAGTGGCTTCATTGTCATAGCCTTGTGCTTTACCTTCACCATTCAGTGCATTTATCGAAACATTGGTTTTAACAAAACCAGGGAAGATTACCGAAACTTCAATGCCATCTTGAGCAACTTCAGCCCGTAAGCTATTTGCCCACATGTGAATGGCTGCTTTGGCCGCCGAGTAAGACGCTCGATATTGCGTACCTAGCAAGCCTGCCACACTCGAGACAAAAGCAATACGCCCAGATTTTTGAGCTAGAAAGGTCGGTAATACCGTTTTGGTTAAGAATACTTGCGAGAAGTAATCTACTTCCATAATAGCGCGTTCAGTTTGCATGGACGTTTCACTAATCAAGGCACGTTGGCTAAGCCCGGCATTATTAATTAGCCAATCGATACGACCTTTACGCTGTAAAACTTGCTCATAGGCATGTCGCACTTGATTTTCATTGGTTAAGTCTGCTGCAACGACTATATGATGCTCAGGGTTTGTAAGGCTTAAACGTACACTTTCCAATTCATCTACACGACGCGCCGTAAGAATAAGCTGCGCCCCTTGTGCTGCACATTCTGCTGCCATGGTTTTACCAATACCGGATGATGCACCGGTAATCCACACCACTTTGCCATCTAAATTTTCAAACTTTGCCATGCGCGTGCCTATGCCCTTCACTTTGTTTTTAATTAACTTTTTACCGACTTATCATTAAAAAATGCCATAAAATGGTCAAAATATTGACTCATGTCTTGTGCATTATAAGTTTTACCTAATTTATCAAAACGTTTATAACCCAATTGCGTGGTCAAATTAATGACACCATTTAAGGTTTTATCCACCACCATATTAAACTTCAGCATTTTTTTTGGTTCACGCACTAAGTGTGTTACGCCCTCATCCACCACTTTGGTAAAGGCTTTTAAAGCAGGCGATACATATTGATTATTGCCTTCCTTCATTTGATTCACACAACCCAACAATTCATTGGCAAGTGCGGCATCTACTGGGTAATTCATAAAATGCTGACCATTTTCTTGATAAAAACGACCATGTAAATAATTCACCATGGGTTTTAAACGGTCATTGCCAAAGAAAGACACCGACCATGGCATATACTTTCGGGTCGTTTCACGAATTTGCTGAATAATTTTTTCAGACTCGTTATCTCCCGATTTATTCATACGCGCCATTTGACCAAACACTTGATCTAAGATTTCGCAGGTAATATCTGCGAGATTGTCACCCAAAACTTTAGACTGGCTTTCAGACTCACCTGCATTTAATTTTTGATAAATCGAATCAAAACGTTGATAAGTTTCTGGCTGAATTTTAAGAAAAATTGAATAACTCATATGATATTGCTCCTATTTTTATCTTAGTTTTGGGATCAATCTGTGTTTCTTGTACTTGCCCTATCATACGGACTCTTTTTTATACTGCCAATTGGCTAAAGTTTACATTCGCCCAACATCCCTAAATCGTCATTTTTTTTGCTACAATAGATCCAATTTTTTATCCACTTTTGATCTGTTTAGACTATGACTGATTCAGCGCAAAATATCGCGACAACCTACGATCCGACTGAGATCGAAAAAAAATGGTACCAAACTTGGGAAGAGCGTGGCTATTTCAAGCCCTCTCAAAAAGGTGAATCTTTTTGTATCATGATTCCACCACCAAACGTCACTGGTAACTTGCACATGGGTCATGGTTTCAACAATGCCATCATGGACGCATTAACACGTCATAAGCGTATGTCAGGTTTTAACACCCTTTGGCAACCGGGTACTGACCACGCTGGTATTGCAACACAAATGGTTGTAGAGCGTCAGTTGGGTGCACAAGGTGTAAGCCGTCATGACCTTGGCCGTGAAAAGTTCATTGAAAAAGTATGGGAATGGAAAGAACAATCTGGCGGTAACATTACTCGTCAAATTCGTCGTTTAGGCTCATCTGTAGACTGGTCACGTGAACGCTTCACCATGGATGATGGTTTATCAAATGCTGTAAAAGAAGTGTTTGTAAAACTACACGAAGATGGTTTGATCTACCGTGGTAAACGTCTGGTTAACTGGGATCCTAAATTACAAACTGCCCTTTCTGACTTAGAAGTTGAGTCTGATAAAGAAGAAGCAGGTTCACTTTGGCACTTCAAATATTTCTTTGAAGACAAATCAATTCGTACCCACGATGGTAAAGATCACATCGTTGTTGCGACCACTCGTCCTGAAACACTACTTGGTGATACTGCCGTTGCGGTTGCGCTTGATGATGAACGCTATGCAGCGCTTGTTGGCAAAAACATTATCTTGCCAATTACAGGTCGTGCAGTTCCAATCGTTAAAGACGAATATGTAGACAAAGAATTTGGTACAGGCTGTGTAAAAATCACCCCTGCACACGACTTCAATGACTATGAAGTAGGTAAACGCTGCGAATTGCCAATCATCAACATCTTCAACAAAAATGCTGAAGTGTTGGCTGAGTTTGAATACATCGCTAAAGCGGGCGAACAAATTTCTAAAACTATTCCTGCACCTGCAGAATATATTGGTTTAGAGCGTTTTGAAGCACGTAAAAAGTTAGTTGAACAAGCTGAATCTGAAGGCTGGTTAGACCAAATTCAACCATACACGCTTAAGCCACCTCGTGGTGACCGTTCAGGCGTAATTGTTGAACCATTACTGACTGACCAATGGTACGTAAAAATTGCACCGCTTGCTGAGCCTGCAATTAAAGCGGTTAAAGATGGCGACATCAAATTTGTACCTGAGCAATACAGCAACATGTACATGGCTTGGATGAACAACATTCAAGACTGGTGTATTTCACGTCAATTGTGGTGGGGTCACCGTATTCCAGCTTGGTACGACAAAGACGGTAATGTTTACGTTGGTCGCAACGAAGCTGAAGTGCGTGAGAAAAACGGCATCGCTGCTGATATTCAATTGGATCAAGACGAAGACGTACTGGATACTTGGTTCTCATCTGGTCTTTGGACATTCTCAACTTTAGGTTGGACTGGCGACGCGGCGAAAGATAAAGAAAACTATTTCTTAAATACTTTCCACCCGACTGATGTACTGGTCACTGGTTTCGACATTATCTTCTTCTGGGTTGCCCGCATGATCATGATGACCATGCACTTCATGAAAAATGAAGATGGCACACCACAAGTACCGTTCAAAACTGTGTATGTACACGGTTTGGTACGTGATGGCGAAGGTCAGAAAATGTCTAAATCTAAGGGTAACGTACTTGACCCATTAGACTTGATTGACGGTGTTGACCTTGAAACTTTAGTACAAAAACGTACGACTGGTTTGATGAACCCGAAACAAGCATCGAAGATTGAGAAATCAACCCGTAAAGAATTCCCAGAAGGTATTCAATCTTACGGTACAGATGCAGTTCGTTTCACCTTCTGTGCGCTTGCCAACACGGGTCGTGACATTAAGTTCGACATGAAACGTGTTGAAGGCTACCGTAACTTTGCCAACAAAATCTGGAACGCAACCCGTTTCGTGATGATGAACTGCGAAGAGCAAGTGATTGGTCAAGAAGTTCGCCAAGACCTTTGGGAATTGCCTGAACAGTGGATTGTCAGCCGTCTACAAAAAGCGGAACAAGCAGTGCAAACCGCATTTGCAACGTATCGTTTAGACTTGGCTGCTCAAGCAATTTACGAGTTCATTTGGAATGAATACTGTGACTGGTATGTTGAGCTGACTAAGCCTGTTCTAAATGATGAAAACGTATCGACTGAACGTAAAGCTGAAGTACGTCGTGTTCTTCTTTCTGTGATGGAAGCGTCTTTACGTTTGGCTCACCCATTGATGCCTTACCTAACAGAAGAAATCTGGCAAACACTTGCACCAAAACTCAACATTTCTGGCGAAACCATTATGTTGGCGCAGTATCCTGTTGCTGAGCAAGCACTCATTAATGACCAAGCTGAAGCTGATATGCAATGGCTGCAAGGTTTGATTGGTGCGGTACGTAACATCCGTGGTGAGATGGGTCTAGGTAATGCTCGCTTATTGCCTGTACTACTTCAAAACACCACTGATGCAGAAAAAGCGCAAATCGCACGTATTGAACCGTTGTTTAAAGCATTGGCAAAAGTTGAAAGCATTACGTTCCTTGCAGATGCTGAACAACCGCCATTGTCTTCTTCATCTGTAGTCGGTCATGTGTCTGTATTCGTTCCAATGAAGGGCCTAATTGACCCGAAAGCGGAATTGGGTCGTCTACAAAAAGACTTAGACAAAGTTCAAAAGCAGCATGACCAAATTGCCACTAAACTTAGCAATGAAGGTTTTGTGGCGAAAGCACCTGCTGCTGTGGTTGAAGGCGAGAAAGTGAAACTTGCTGAGTTTGCGGATCAGTTAGCGAAGATTAAAGCGAATATGGAGCAAATTGCAGCGCTTTAATTTAATTGCTAAATACTTAAAAAATAAGATAAAATCCCCTCATTATTGAGGGGATTTTTTAATTAAAGGATAAAAATGATTATTTCTAAATTATATATAAAAAATTTTAGGGGCTATAAAGAGCAAACTATATATTTGCATGACGATTTGAATGTGATTATCGGTAAAAATGATGTTGGTAAATCTACAATTTTAGAAGCATTAGAAATATTTTTTAATAATGATCTAGTTAAAATCGATATCAGTGATCTAAGTAAAAAAAGAGATCAAGAATCGGATACTGATATTACTATTCAGGTTTCATTTCAAGTCGCGCAAGGTAAATCCTATACAATCGATACAGTCCCAACATATCTTGCAAGTGAATATCTACTAGATTCTGACAAATACTTAACAATTAGAAAAGTCTGGAGTGCTTCAGCTCAAACTATCACAACAAAATCATTAAAAACATTTATTGTTGCAGACTATCCAAACGCTAAATTTTCAACACCGTTAGTAAGTAAAAAAATAACAGAGTTAAGAAAGGATTTAGCTATATTTGACAATTCACACGATACCTCATTAGTTAATAAAGCAAAAAGTAGTGCTATTAGACAGGCAATCTATACTTTCTCTAATGTTCAGTCCATAGATTTAATTGAAACCTTTATACCTATTGATGCTGAAGATGGTAAAAAGATTTACGAGGCAATAAAAAATGACTTTCCTCTATACTTCCTCTTTAAAGCTGATAGAGAAAATAAAGACTCAGATAGCGAAGTACAGAGCCCACTAAAAGTTATTACAAAATCAATTTTAGCAAACATGCAAACTCAGCTTGATGAATTAAAAGCTCAAGTTGTGACTGCTACTGAAGAAGTTGGACAAAGAACTATAACCAAACTAAGAGAAATGAATCCTGAGATAGCTGATGAACTAATACCAAATGTATCAACAAAAGCATGGGACACTCTTTTTTCATTTACATTCGAAGATGAAGCTGGAATACCAATTAATAAACGAGGAAGCGGTGTACGCAGGCTAATTCTTCTAAATTACTTCAGAGCTGAAGCTGAAAATAGACGAACAGATGATAGAACTGTAATTTATGCTTTAGAAGAACCAGAGACGGCACAGCATCCAGATTGGCAAATTATGCTTTATAAGGCATTAGTTGAACTATCTGGCAAGCCAAATACTCAAATTTTTATGACTACTCATAGTCCTAGTTTAGGGACATTGGTCCCATTATCAAACATTATTTTCCTTTATAAAGAAAATAATGAACTAAGAATTGAAACAAATGATGTAACAATTTTAGAAAGAGTTACTGAGTCTTTAGGTATTACACCAAATATTGAAATATCTAAAATTTATTCCGAAATAAAATTAATTATTTGTATGGAAGGTCCTACTGATATTGAATTTTTAAAAAATATTTCTATATCTTGTTTTAATTTTGACTTATCAAGTCATTCCAGTATTTTATTATTACCTTTAGGTGGTGGCAATTTAGAGCATTGGGTAACATTCAAATATTTAGATAAAGTAGCAAACATACCACAAATTCACATTTATGATCGCGATGTAAAAAAATATGGAAAGTTTATTCAGAAAATAAATCAAAATCCACTTCATAAAGCTTTTCAAACTCAGCTCTATGAAATAGAAAATTATATTCACCCTTCTCTTTATGTGCAGTGTTATGAATATTCGAACCCTTTTGTAGAATTATCAAATAATGATTGGAAAGTTAATTGGGGAAATATTGATATTCCCAAAAGTCTTAGCCAACATTTAAAACAATGTTACATAGATGGAGATAGTCACTTAAAAGAATACAGTTCAGAGCATATTAAGAAAAAATTAAATTATCAATTATCCAAAGTTGTGACTAAGGAGCTGCTCGAAGACATTAACGCTCATACTGAAATCGAGTCTTGGTTTCAATTAATTCAACAAAAAATTGCATAATTAATATCAATACTTCACCCTCTCCTAAAAGGAGAGCGTTAGGGAGAGGTGCTTTTAAATTTCTTTCATTATGAATTCCACCCTCACCCTAGCCCTCTCCCCGAGGGAGAGGGAATTTTCAATTATTGATTTACTTTCAGCTCAAGACACACATTCCACAAATCCTCCAACACCACATCCCTCCTATCCAACACATCATGATTCCAATACCGCACCACCGTTAAATTCAAAGCCTCTAAAAACTTGGTGCGTTCAGCATCATATTCAATCGCATCATCCATTCCATGCTGACCGCCATCTAGCTCAATCACCAAACCAATTTCATGGCAGTAAAAATCTACAATATAGGGCTGAATCACATGCTGACGACGAAATTTAAGATTCATAAATCGCTTGGCGCGTAGAAGTTACCACATCAGGTCTTCTGCATCGGTGGCAGAGTGGCGCATGGATTTGGCGAAGGCGAATAATCAGCGGGTTAAAGTGCATAAAAAAGCATCGTCAAAATGACGATGCTCTGAATGACAATCAATGCTAAAAATTACTCAAATGACCAACTAAATGCTCTGCTTTTCAGTAAAATTTTTAAGTAATCAAAATCCTTATAATCATTTAAACGCTTTTCATCTCTTAACAGTTTTGCTTGAATATCTGCTAAATCGCGTTGATATTTTTTTATCAAATCAACAGGTTTAAAACGCTGTTTGTAAAAACCAGACCCAATCCAATCAAATGAATAAATAATATCATCTATTTCAAATTGCAATTTCTCTACTTGCTCTTCCAACAATAAATTATAAGATTTCAAATGCTCATTCGCGATTTTTGTTGCCTGTTCCTGATCACCTTGCGCTGTAAAAACACGCAATTTCAAAAGAGTAAGCAAATCTTTTTCCTCTAATGCAGCATTTGCTTGCTGTAATAATTCGGTTTTTTCAATGCGCTTTTGTTCATCTTGCTCTCGATCAGGGTGAATTAAGGCAGCAATTTTTGAATAAATGCTTTTTAGAGATTGCCCTGCCATTTTTTTCGCTTCTTCAAGCTGTGTTTGCTTCTTTAAAATTTTCTTTTTTTCCTTTTCAGCAAACTTTTGATATTCATCACGCTCATCTTCATTAAGCTGATTTTGAATAAAATTTGCTTCTTCTCGATCTAATTTATCTTTTACTTTTTCCATAAACGCGTCGAGATTATTGAGATCCAAATCAAAGTCAAGCCAAGCTACGGGTACCCCGATTTGGTCTGCTATCATTTCTTTTATGGCTTGTTTTTGCATCATTTCATCAGCATCATGCGCTTGATGCGAATGATCATTTACATGAGAGCTGACTTCTTCAGCATCAGCACTTTCTTCTATCAGCTCATAATGTTGAGCAATGATAAGCGTCAACTCATGTTGTTGTTCAGAAAGATTCGGATTATTAAGCAGCTGACTCGCTAAAATTGAAATTTTTTCATCTAAACGCACTAAATATGTTTTTGCGATTTTATGCGTATTTTTATATTGCCAAAGCGTCTCTAATTGAGCGAACAAAACGTGGTGCCACTGACGATATACAGGTAATAGCTCATCTCTTGCATCCTCTTGAACTTGTTTTTGCGTTTGTTGCCAGTCCGCCAATACCATTTGTAATTGCTCAATTTTTTCAAGCAACCGATTAAACTTTTTTTGTTGTGCCGATAATTTTTCACTCGTTTGATAAATGCTTAAATCTAAATTGCTCATTCACTGACTTCAACGCTAATCTCAATTTCTGTAATATTTTAGCATAATGAATAGCATACAAACTTTTTGCTTAGTTCAAAAAAACTATATTCTTTACAAAACCCCATGCTCCAACAACATCTCCAATCCACTCTCTTTCCCCATATACATGAGTCTCTGCTTCTCTGCTTTAAGCTGTTGCTTCAACACCGATACATCCGCATCAATCTGTTTATACAACTGCTCAATATTCAGTTGCCCATTTGACTTACTTACTGCAATTTTGGCTTTATTTGACCAAACCAGTGAATCAATCAATTCTTGAATCTGTTTTTTTAATGCTTGGCTTTGTGCTTCTAAAGCCTGTTGGTAAAATTTCACCTGCTCTGTGCTTAAACCTTTATTTGAACCATTCTTGCTTTGTTCTACTTCAAGCTGAAGTTTCAATAAAAAGAATAAATCTTCCTGCTCGTATGCTTCATTAGCACGTTGGAGAAGTTCTGTTTTTTCTGCTTTTTTAGCTTCATCAGGCTCACGGTCAGGGTGAATAATCGAGGCTATTTTTAAATATACGGTTTTTAGTGATTGATTCACTAACTTTTCGGCTTGGGCTTGTTTTTCTTGCTGACGTTTTAATTTGGCTTGGTCACGTGCTTGTTGGTATTGGTCGCTATTCCAATCTTCATCAAAATTTTCATCTTCAACTTTTGAGTCTTTATTTTCAGGCTCGTCAAAAGAAGCCGAGTTTTTCTTCTTGGATTTTTTCTTATCGTAATTGTTCGCCTGATGATAATAGACATACATCTTCTCAACCTCATCCACCTGCTGTTGATTCAGCATACGAGAACCTTGCAGTAGACGAGTAAGGGCTTGGATTTTATCTTCAACAGTCGATGTATCAGTTTTGCTGAAACGGTATAAATTCAAGCTATTCCACAAGGTCTGCATTTGTTCATACAGCGTAGCGTATAGATCCCGATAGACAGGCATGAGTGCCTTTTGACTATAAGCACGAATCTCATCTTTAGCATTTTGCCAAGCAGCCAACAATAATTTTTGCTGTTCAATCTCATCAATTAAACGATTGAGCTTTTTATCGGGTGTGGCAGGCTCTAGTTGGGTTTGATGCGTGGTTTTTAAATCGAAAGACATACATGAAAACGTACAGCGAAAATATCATTATAGCTGAAAACACAGCCTCCCAAGCAGTGCTACATAATGTGTGTCGTGTCGTTCATGCAGCATCGATTGGATAATTAAAAAAAATCACTTAAGCAAAATGTTGTAAGTATTGTTCTAATTCCTCATGGCGTACAACATCATGTCCTGCATGGCTTCGGCCTTGTTGTAAGATTTGCTCAGAGTCAATCACGACAACGTCATGACCATCTGCAATCAAGCGATCTACACCTTCAAATAACATACGTTCACCGACATCATGGATCAAAGAAATATTAGTGAGATCAAGGACAATTTGAGTCGGTTCGACAGCTTCATTTTGCAGTATGCGCAATAACATTTCAGACTCCGTAAATTGCAGCACACCACGCAGCTCATACACCACAACTTGGTTATCAACGCCACAGGTATAACGACTTTGTACGATGGTCTGGGCGCTAGGCGTCCCCTCCATCAGGTGCAGCCCCATATCTTTAGACAATCGTTCAAAAATTTCCACGCCACGTACACTATTGCCGTGTTCGTCGAGTTTTGGGCTAAATACCGCAATACCCACCTGCCCCGGTAGCACACCCATGATGGCTCCTGCTACGCCACTTTTTGCAGGTATGCCAACTGTGCTCAGCCAGTCACCTGCAGCATCGTACATGCCACACGTCATCATTACACTCAGTACTTGCCGAACCACAGCACGGGACAATATCCGCTTGCCTGTTGCAGCCTGTACTCCGCCATTGGCCAATACACTGGTCATTTTCGCTAAATCTTTCACCGTGACTTTTATCGCACATTGTTGAATATAACCATGCACAATCTGTTCAGGGTCTTCATCCAAAGCACCGACAGTACGTAACATGTAGCCAATCGACATATTACGAAATGCGGTCTTTACTTCAGACGCATACACTGCGTCATCAAAACTCAGCTCACGCCCTGCCAACTCACTTAAAAACTGACGAAGCTTTTCTGCACGTGAAATGCCATCTTGATGCGGGAGTAAAGCATGCGTCGTGATTGCGCCCGAATTTATCATCGGATTCTTGGGCAGATTGGTATTTTTATCTAAGGCAATTTGGTTAAAGGCTTCGCCGGAGGGTTCAACCCCGACTTTTTTAAATACCACATCCAAACCTTGATGACGTATCGCCAAGGCATAAGCAAAAGGTTTAGACATCGATTGAATGGTAAATTCAACCTCATCATCTCCTGTTGAGTAAATCGTGCCATCTACCGTAGAAAGTGCCAATGCCAATTTGTTTGGGTCAGCCTGTGCAAGCTCTGGAATATAATCGGCAAGTGCACCTTTATGGTTTTGATCGCATGCAGCTAAAACATGCTGAAGATAATCTGGCACGGGTGTTTTCATTCTTTTGCCTATGTCTGTTATAAGTTCGGATGTACTTTTTTTTATACCAAATTCAGGCTCAGGCTTGATTCAAACTTACAATATTTCTATAAAGCCTTGGTACCTAACTCAATATAAACAATATTTAAATGATGCATCATCTCGCGAATGAATACGAAATAGATCAATAAGATAAAAGCATCTTGTGCTAACAGGTTTAGATAATATTCTTTGCGCTCAACCATTTGATTAAAAGCTGCTTCTAGCGCGATACGATCAATTATCTGACTATCGTCAAAAAACACATGACTTAAGGTTTTTAATTCAGCATCTTGGCTTATACCAATACGTTCAACACGATGCTCCAGTTTTAATTGTTCTAATATTTCTTCAATTGCATAGATGAGATATTCAATCGCTAAATCATCAAAATGAGCACGGCGAATACTTTTTTCCATCAACTGTTTTAAACCGATTTGAAAGACACCTTGCTGCTCGGTTGTATCAAACTGCAATTGGTTTGCAGCCAAATGAAATTGAATTGTTTGCATGGCTCATCTCACCCAAAGCTTAAACACGATTCATGGAGTCTAAATTTAGCTTAAGTTAGCTCATGTCAGTTGATGTTAGCTCATGAAAATGACGTACCTGGTTCCGCCCTTGTTGCTTGGCTAAATACAGTGCTTGATCGGCGAGTCGAGTGACTAATTCAGGTGATGTCCCCTCAACAGCAGTCGCGACACCAAAGCTAGCTGTTATTTTTAAACAATGTTGATTGGTTAAAATAATGTCTTCATCAAAAATGGCACGACGGCAACGTTCAGCAACCTCAATGGCTTGTTCTAAATTTTGATCTTTTAAAATTAAAATAAACTCTTCACCGCCAAAGCGCCCAACCACATCTTGCTTACGGGTACTGTCATTGAGTATCTGCGCAATCCTTTTTAATACCAAATCGCCCGCTTCATGCCCATATTGATCATTGATTTGTTTAAAATAATCCATATCCAATAACACGACTGCAAATTCTTGTTCGTATTCATGGGTAAGTTGATGCAATTCATGACTGACAAAGCGGCGGTTATAGACATTGGTCAGTCCATCGACACGACTTAAAGCTTCAATTTTTTGTTCCCGATGACGCCATTGCATCAGTAAGATTTGAAAAAACAAAGCACTGACCAGCAAGATCGGTAAATACAGCTCCGCCATACTGAGTAGCCAAAAGGAATTATCGTAAAAACTGGATTGGTTGAGTAAAGGACTAAATATCGGCGCATAGTCCAAACGATTTTGTGCCGTTAAATAACAGATTACACCAATAAAAATCGTAATTGGGAACATAATCACCAACATAATAATAGGGCGATAAAAGACCAATCCGACCAATAGTAAATTCACTGTGCCCGCCATGGTAGCTGGACTATAAATACCCACCATATAACCGCCATAAATCATGCCGAAGCCAAACAATACGGGGGCGAAATAACTAAAAAAGGTACGAAAAGGCTTATTCTTTTTAAACCAAAAACTCAGTGCTGCCAGCAAGGCAAACATGCTCAAAACCAATGACCCAATAAGAATCCGCATTTTTAATGCAGCTGGATCAAACCAAATGACATTTTCTGAATAGTAAAAATTGGCCACAGACCAACGCAGCACACTAAACTGTGCCAAAATGCCAAAAATAAGCAGCAGCCGGCCTTTATCATAATCCGACCAGTTAATAATTAAATTATCTGATTCAAATAGATAATGTTTGAGCTTATCCCAATACACCCACATTTTTTTGTAGATGCCATATCCAAGATACTTCCCCATTTTTTGTACTGTTTTCTGATTTTATTATGCGCTTAGTTATACCCATAAATGCGTATAAAAAGAAATGACCAAAATGATTTGTTACATGTAAAATAATGAAAAATTTGAGTTATTTTTAATCTATCGCTGTTAAATGCTCACTATGCCTCAGTTTCAAAGCAGCCCTAAAATTGGCTTAAAAAGTAAACTTTACAGTCATCTGTTCAGGTCAACTTTTTTCAAAATAGTGCTGCATATTTTGCTTACACAATATTCGTAAAACCATCACATCTACTTAAAGTCGTTCAGTAAATAAGATACCGTCTAAATGATCGACTTCATGCTGTACAATTCGTGCTGGAAAACCTTCTAGATGAATTTCAACAGGCTGTCCCTGTAAGTTTAAATATTGCACGGTAATTTTCTCAGCACGTGCCACTTGCCCCCGCGTATCCGGCACACTCAAACAGCCTTCCTCACCTAAAATCGTTTGCTCTGAACGCTTAGTAATTACTGGATTCAGCATGATAATTGGCTGCATTTCTGGTGCATCTGGATAACGTACATTCGGTCGAGAGGCCACAATAATCACGCGTTTAGAAACATAGACCTGAGGTGCTGCGATACCGACACCATTACGTTCTAACATGGTCGCTTGCATGCTTGCCGTTAAATGCTGAAGCCAATTACTATTCAACTCATGGATTTGTATTTCCCTCGCACGAATGCCAAGTATTGCTTCACCTAGTTGTGCAACTGCCATAATCTGCGACATGTTAGTTTCCTTTAATCTTTTATCTTTCGCTGAATCACATCTTAGTGATTATAGCTGGTAGAGCTATGCTTATTTATTCAAAAGTACATCGGTTATCTGAAAATTCTCAGGCACATGTAACTTCAAAAATTCATCGACAGAAGTAAAAACTTAATCATAATAAAAAGCGATACACCGTCATCTAACATGGACGTCCAATGATGCAATTCGTTCAAATTACTGTACTGATCCTGTGCTCTGTATTCATATTAAGTGCCTGTAAACCTACGCCCCAAAATGAACATGTTGCTCAGTCTAAAAGTGAACAGGTCCTTTCGTCTCAAGCTGCAGATTTATTGCAACGTTATGAAAGAACTTGGAACGACTATCTCAAACATCACGATCATTTACAGCTACAACAAGACCTGAATGCTTTACTGCTGGATATTCCACAAATTAGCGAAGATTATTCCGTTCTACATTTAAAATCACAAATATTGATGCAGTTGGGTCGCTTTCAAGATGCCTTAGAGGTGAACCGAAATTTGTTTCAATTGAAACCATCAGCAATAACATACAGTCAACAATGTTTAGTGCAGGAAATTCTTAAAGCTACGCCCAACGATATTCAGCAATGTTACCGTGAAGTTGTCAAACTGAATCAAGATGCATTGGCTCAGCTCCATCAAGATTCAAATGAGTATCAAGATGCTTTGTGGTTACATCAACTGTTTCAATATCAAGCAGGAGAGCATCAAGTCTTAGGTGATTTACAAAGATATGTACAACGTCAACCCGAGGCTTTACGTGGTAATTTACAGCTTGAATTAGACATGCGAACACAGCTTGAAGTACGGGCAGAATTACTCGAATCAATCCGCCAAAATGGACAATTTTAAGATGAAAATTCTATTTTTACTCAATCTAAAGTAAAGGCTCTAAATAATTGTTTTTAAAAAAATTAATATTGTTTGAAGTTTCACTTAATTCATTTTTATCATTGATTTTATCAATCTTTGTTATGAAAATTTTTCTTCAAATTTCCGATCAGTTACAAACTGTAACATAGGATTTAGTGCTAAGATTAATTTTGATTATTGCTGTATTTTTATACTATTTTTTATGCTTGTTCCTCAGCTGAATGCTTTTAGTCTGGTTACCCCATTATTTATGATCACTATGGGATTCGTGATTAGCATTATGCCTTTCATAAAGCACATCCCCGATTATTTGGTGCGTTATGGCTATTCTACTGCGCTCGCAGGAACAGCATTGTTAATGTATAGCATTATTCAGCCCACAGAAATTCCACGGATCTCGACAATAATTAGTGGTCTGCTTTTTTTTAGTGTGGCTTTGTTTGTGCAAGCTGTCAGCCTACGCTTAAAAGTAAAAATTTCGTGGTTGTTTATGCTGCTGATCATTGCGATCGGCATGTCAATCACTTTTTATTTTTCAATAATTGATGAGCAATATAGCTATCGCCTAAGTATGCTGGCCATCGTGCCTATTGCCTTATTTACTCATAATTTACCTGCATTGTATAAGGCACAGCTTAAGCATCGTCTTGACCGCTTGCTTCGCGTTTCAGTCGTCCTGCTTATTTTTGTGGTGATATTTCGCATCGGTTATTTAATGTTTGTCCTTGAACCGAGCAATGAAATTTTAGCGAACAATATGTTATTCGCTACATTGCAGTTATTAATTTTAGTCTTAAGTATTGCACTTGCAGCCTTACTTATTAGCTGTGCTATTCAAGATATTTATCAAAAATTAAAACGTGAAAGCCGTATTGACCCTTTAACTGGCTTGCTTAATCGAAGGGCTTTTCAAGAAAAAATTCAACAGCGACAACAACGTTCATCCCCTTCTCAGCATGCTGTTATTGTCTGTGATATCGACCATTTCAAACACATTAATGATAACTATGGGCACAAAATTGGTGACATAGCCCTCAAGAAAGTTGCAGATATTTTAAGAAAATCTTTACGTAAACAAGATGAAATTTCTCGTATTGGTGGCGAAGAGTTTTTAATCCTGTTACATGACATTGACCGTGATACAGCGCTATTAGTGGTGGAGCGTATGCGTCATCACATTGAACAGTCAGTCATGAATATTCAAAATCAAAAAATAAAGATAACAATCAGTTTTGGTATCAGCTTTTTTCAAGACTATGCACAAATTCATGAATCAATTCAGCATGCAGATTTGTTACTTTATCAGTCCAAAAGGTATGGGCGAAATCAAGTACAGTGGCAGTTAAGCCCTTAAAATACACACTTCTAAGTTTTGGAATTGTTCATAGGTATTAAAAATTCGACATAATATAATTGTCATAAAAATTAGTTTGTTATCATTCAAAAAAGTTTGATTATTCATCAAAAATACAAATCACTAAAATCATAAAACTGCATATTTGCTACTGGATTTTTTTGCATGGAAGCACAGACTCGTCTCACCCCACAAGATAAACGCACACTTGGACTATCCTCACTCGGTGGCGCATTAGAGTTCTATGATTTTGTCATCTATGTGTTTTACGCCAAAATCATTTCTGAGTTATTTTTCCCCACGGGCTTAAGTCCATTTTGGGCCATGCTAAATACTTATGGGATTTTTGCGGCGGGCTATTTTTTCCGCCCTTTGGGTGGTGTCGTCATGGCACACTTTGGTGATCTGGTTGGACGTAAGCGTTTGTTTAGTTTGTCCATTTTACTTATGGCACTTCCAACATTAATGATCGGCATTATGCCAACCTTTGAAACGATAGGTTATGCTGCACCTCTACTACTGTTACTCATGCGCGTTATTCAAGGCATTGCTATTGGTGGAGAAATTCCTGCTGCGTGGACTTTTGTATCAGAACATGTACCTGAAGGTAAAATTGGTATTGCCAATGGCTTACTGACCGCAGGACTGTCACTGGGCATCTTATTGGGCGCCTTAATGTCACTGTTCATTTCTTTAAAATTTAGTGAAACTGAAATACATGATTGGGCGTGGCGAATTCCCTTCATTGTCGGCGGGATTTTCGGTTTCGTGGCATTGTATTTACGTAGTTATTTAAAAGAAACGCCTGTGTTCAAAGCCATGCAAGAAAAAAAGCAATTGGCGAAAGAACTACCTGTAAAACAAGTATTGCAACAACATAAAACTGGTGTTGTGATTGGTATGTTGTTTACTTGGTTCTTGACGGGCTGTGTGGTGGTGTTGATTCTCGCTATGCCAAATTTGCTGACGGGTGCTTTTGGTTTTGAACGTGCCGATGCCTTTAAAATGCAAAGTGCTGCAATTGTCATGCAGATGCTCGGCTGTATCTTGGCAGGCTTATTGGCTGACCGCTTCGGTGCAGGAAAAGTGATGTTGTTTGGATCATTACTCGTTGCGATTATTGCTGGCGTCTTTTACAACAGCTTAGGTCATGTTGCAGCTTCTACGATATTCATACTGTATATGCTTTTAGGTTTAGCGTCTGGCACTGTCGGTATGGTGTCTTACAGCATGGTTAAAATGTTCCCAGCCCAAATTCGTTTCTCTGGCATTTCGTTTTCCTACAACCTTGCATACGCTATTGCTGGGGGTATTACGCTTCCTTTAGTCCAATGGCTCAGCCTATATAGCAACATCGGTGCTTTATATTATGTCTGGACAGTGTGTGTAGTGACGTTCTTCACGGCCATGCTGTATCGCAACAAATTTGAAAAAGCTTAAATTTTAGCGCATAAAAAAGCGGCATACATGCCGCTTTTTTTAATCAAAACGCTGTTCACTCTTAAAGATTTTACGTAATTCGTCTTCTACAATTTCAATTTCAAGCTGACTAAAGCGACGAATTTCGCCTTCAGCATGTTTCTCTAACATCCCACCAATCAAAGGAACTTTTACTTTGACTGTCCAATCTAAGTTAAAACTTACTTGTGTTGCATCACCGGAAACACGGCGTTTACAACTTGCAGCCAAAGGTAAATTTGGATCTAAAATTACATCAGACGTTAAAGCAGCCAAATCACTGATGTCTGTGCGCTGTAAACGAAAAGCATCTTTTAAAAATTTTTTCGCAATATCTGGAATATTTACGTCTAAACTGTATTCACGTTTAAGCGTATAGATGTCACCCACTTTTTTAGATTCAAGTATTTCTAAATTTTCTCCAGGAATTCGTCTACAAACTGCCTCATGTAAACGGGTGTCTGCTGCTAGTCTTTTAAAATCCTCTAAAGAGACACCATGAATTGTGGCATTCACTGTAAATTGATGCGCCATTCGCATAATCCTTAAAAATAATTTTGGTTTTATTGTTTTATTTCGCTTACATCCAAAGCGAAAATCGAGAATATATGGATTTAATCGAAAACAAAAGTGACTGTCATTGACTGAAAAATAAGAAGCGCTCACCAATTTGCCAATCTTAAAGATTAGATCAAAATATTTAAATTTTAGAGACAAAAACTTGCCCCTCTAAGTCCTTATACTCCATTTCAAAACACCAAGCTGCATCAATATTGAGATACATACCTGCATAGGACAACTTCACATACCAATGACCAAAATCCAAGCCACCTATATCAAAACTGGCTTGTTTGGGTAATTGATTGAGCAGCCCAGCATTCAATAATCCATCAGGCTGCATCGATGTACAATGCTCACCATAATGATGAAACAACTGAAAACAGATATGATTAAAACGCTGCTGCTGGAAACTTTTTAAATCAAGTATGAAAAGTTCTGTCATCTTTATTCTTCTTATATTAAGGTGTTTGTGCATGTCTATGCTGTGTATTTCCTCTACACAATGGGACATTAGCCGAGCCGGTGTTCATGACCAAAACGATCGTGATGTACCAGTTTGATGTGTTGAGCATAATCAATCATCAAGCTCTGTTCCCGAAAACTGACGTAAATACAATACTCCTCAGTCCCATCATCTAAGCCACTGACTTGACAATGTGTCCCTTTGGGAAATTGGTTGAGCCACTCTGCTGCATATACATCTGCAATTTGCTCAAACTGAAAATAATGCATAGGATCACGCATGAATTTTTCTACCTGTTGGTCAAACCGCAGGCATTGTTCATGATAAAAATCAATGATCATGGGTTATTTCCCTCAGTTATCACAACAGAATATTTTCCAAAGCCTTTTCTTTGTAACGACATCTTCTACGAATAATGAATAGATTAAAAACTTACTGATTCTACCCATCAAAGCCCAGTGATAGCATGCTGTTGTTGTTTGTTTTTGACTTGTGTCCATTGCCACCAACCAAATGCGGCAAGTCCAACAAAGGCAGCATACAAGCCTGCGGTTAAAAATAAATCTTTATAGATAAACATGCCAACATACACGATATCGACAAATACCCAGAGCACCCACGTCGCAATATGCTTACGACTGGTCCAATAGGTCGCCAATAAACTAAATGCCGCCAGTTGAGCATCTAATAAAGGCACTGCTGCATCGGTAAAATACTTTAAACTTAGACCAAAAATTAACCCAGCCACGGCTGCCATTGCCATTTGCATAATGACCAGTTTTGTCGCAATAGGCTCTATTCGAATATCATGGTCTTGCTGCTTACCTTTTAACCAATGGTAAAAGCCATAAAAATTCACTACAACAAAGAAAAACTGCAAAATAGTTTCGCCATACAACTTATAGGTATAGAACAGATAGGCATATAGCAAGAATGCAGCAAAATTAAACCACCAGCACAGCATATTTCGCTTAATAGTCAAGCTAACACCAATAATACTAATAATCACCGCAAAAATTTCTAAGTTTGACATGCTAAAAGCTGCCCTGAATAAGCTGCTGCTATTATGAAAAAAACCGTGTCAAAGGCAAGTAAAATCCGCAAAATTTCACCAATGCTGAATAGCGTATGTTCTACGATTTTTACACCTTAAACCTGAATTTTGAAATTTTTCAAATATGAACGCTAGAGTTTTGACAGTTTTCTAACAATCGTTTAAAAACATATAAAACGAATAAGGAATAATCAAAATGTCAGAACTACAGGGGCGTGTTAGTCGTGAAGTACGTGGTCATCTTTTTCTCATTGGTTTAGACCGAGTAAATAAAAGAAATGCTTTCGATAGTCATATGATTCAAGACTTGTCCTTAGCCCTCACAGAATACGAAGACCAAGCAGAACTTCGCTGTGCTGTGATTTTTGCACATGGCGATCATTTCACTGCTGGTCTCGACTTAGTCGAACTACAACCCAAGCTCAGCACTGGTGTGTTTGATTTTCCTGAGACGCAAATCAACCCTTGGGGAACAACATCAAGACAACGTAAAAAACCCGTAGTGGTCGCTGTTCAAGGCTTTTGCTTTACGGCTGGAATCGAATTGATGTTGAATGCTGACGTGGTTGTCGCCCATAAAAATACCCAATTCGCACAAATGGAAGTTCAAC
This sequence comes from Acinetobacter sp. YH01019, assembly GCF_013420285.1. Classification (NCBI taxonomy): domain Bacteria; kingdom Pseudomonadati; phylum Pseudomonadota; class Gammaproteobacteria; order Moraxellales; family Moraxellaceae; genus Acinetobacter; species Acinetobacter sp. YH01019. Next base: position 5,566 of record NZ_VOYM01000005.1, on the reverse strand, counting down.
GTGGCATTCTGCCTTTTGGTGGCGCGACAGTCCGTTTTGTACAAGCTGCCGGCTGGAATAAAGCCATGCGTTATCTACTCACAGGTGATAGTTTCGACGCACAAACCGCTTATGACATGAATTTAGTAACCGAACTAACTGAACAATCGAGTTTAGAACGTGCTTTAGTTCTAGCCCAGGCCATCGCTCAAGCAGCACCACTCGCAGTGCAAGCAACTTTAGCATCTGCTCAACAAGCCGTTACACAGGGAACTGATACGGCCTTTAAACAGTTAAATCAACACTTACAGCCCTTACTCCATACCCATGATGTGCAAGAAGGTGTACTCGCCATGCTGGAACGTAGAAGTGCCGACTTTAAAGGTGAATAGTACCTTAATAGTTTCAAGCCATATTGATCATAAAAATAAGAGAATGAAGAAAATGATGTCCACAGCCCAACTTAGCAGCATTCAAAAAAGCACCAGTCAACACGTTCAGTTTTCAGCAACAGATGGCTACACACTTGCAGGGATTCAATACACACCAGCCCTCCAAATCAAAGCACAAATCGTGGTGTCGAGTGCTACAGGTGTGCCACAACAATTTTACCGTCGTTTTGCTGAATATGCAGCCGCGCTCGGTTATCAAGTGCTGACCTTTGACTATCGTGGCATTGGACAATCTGCACCTCAACATTTGAAGGGCTTTGAAATGTCCTATCTAGATTGGGGCAAATTTGATCTTTCAGGTGCAATTGAGTTTGTGCAACATGCTGGACTTAAAACTTTTGTAGTAGGACATTCCTATGGTGGACAAGCTCTAGGACTCACCTCAAACCACCAACGCGTCAGTGCCATGTACTGTTTTGGCACAGGTGCAGGTTGGCATGGATATATGCCTTTTAAAGAGAAGATGAAAGTGCATGTAATGTGGAACATCGTTTTCCCACCCATGGTCGCAGTTAAAGGCTATCTCCCTTGGAGTAAACTCAATATGGGTGCAGACTTACCTGTCGATGTTTATAAGCAGTGGCGTAGATGGTGTAAAAATCCAACTTATTTTTTTGCTGACCCTGATCAGCCCGAATTAAAAACCCTATATGCGCAAGTCAAAACCCCTATATATGCAGTTGCCGCATTAGATGATGATTGGGCACTTCCAAACTCACGTCATGCCTTTATGCAACATTACCGTCAAGCACCTATGCACTATCAAAATATTGAAGCACAAAATTATGGGCTTAAAAGCATTGGACATATGGGCTATTTTCGACAAGGTGCTGAGCCCATTTGGGATGAGGTCTTAATGACGTTTGATCGCTATATTGCAGATGAAACCTAGTTACGATGCTGCTTATTACAATGCGGGAGTATCTGCATGAGACCGCGTAAGTCCTCTACTGAACAAGTGCTGATTCGCTCAGCACAATGTTTTAAAAGCTATGGCTATACCGCATGCAGTATGGGAAAACTTGCGGAAGCATGTGACGTATCCAAAGCAGCTTTTTATTATGATTATCCAAGTAAAGATGCCCTGCTCATGGATATTTTAAACATGACCCATCTGCATTTAAATGAACAAATCTTTAATACTTTAACCCAAAAAACCGCTCAACCACAGCAACAATTCACCATGGCGCATCAACGAGCTGTTGAATTTTTCAGCTACGGTGAAATGGGATGTTTGGTGGGAATTCTAAGTACAGAACGTCATCTACTCAGTACTGACTTGGTGACAAAGTTACAGCTCATTTTCCACGATTGGCAAAATGCCTTTGAAGCTTTTTTTAAGTTTTATTTAGATGAAGCCACAGCCCAAAAACTGGCCAAAATCAGTTTGGCTGACTATGAAGGCGCAATTTTAATGGCACGATTGAAGCAAGATTCAAGCTACTTAGATTTGGTATTGGAACGGATTTTAGCTCAACTGGCAGTTTCTTGAACTTTATATTCAAGCTTATGTTCTTCACCAAAACGATCCACATGAGTATAAAACTCGCCATAGCGCCCTAAATAATATTCAAGCGATTGATTATAAAAGTTCCAATAAATTGACCATTCGCCCAGATCAAGCTGACGAATTTGTGTTTTACAATTGACTGGCATTTTTCTTAAAAAATCAGCCTGTAATTGTTCCGCTGCGGCTTGCGAATCTAAAACATATTTTTGTTGAAAAAAAAGTGCTGCAATATCATCAAACAATTGTTGTTCATATTCGTCCACTTCTACCGTTTCATCCACTTCACGCATTACTTCTGAAACCGAAATTTTAGACGTACTTTTAGAGCGTTTAGGAGCTTGATATCGTGTGTAACCTTGACGATAGCGCTCTGTTTTATAGATTTTTTTAGCGACAATCCCAATACCGCAAAGGGCAATAAAGATACAAAGAAATATTAAAAAAGTGACCATAATCTCAACTCACTGAAGTTAAACACTCAGTATTTAGATATTTTCATTTTTAAATATAACGCAGAATATGCTGCAAACTTCACTAAAATTGCCAACAAATTGGCAAAAACTGCATTTTCAGACCAAAATATTATTTCAAGTTATTACAATGCTTAACCAATTCATCGATATACACAAGGCAATAAATAAAAAAATTTGAGAAAATTGTATTAAATACAATTTCTGTATCATCAATCGTAGTATTGGAATCGATTAGAAATTAAAGAGAAATAAATATACATTTGTAAATTTTGCAACAATTTTGAAATAAAACTTAAACCTAAATAGGCAAATGCTTCAATAAGGACATAAAAAGCAACAATAAGCCTATTTAAGCCAAGGGCATTATCTTCTGAAATGTCAGGCTGTTGAAGTTTATATAAAAAGAACAACCTTATGATTCGAGAGGCACAAATCCAGGACATTCCTGAAATTATTCAGGTCATTCACAACAGTATTCGTTCATGTATCCAGGACCATCAACGAAATGAAAGCGTTATTCAAACATGGCTAGAACAAGCCAATCATGCCAACATCATGTTATGGATGCTGTATAACGATAGTTGGGTATATATCAGTCATGACCGCGTTGTTGGTTTTATTTTAGTGAGCGATAAAGGTGAAATACTACTCAACTATATTTGCCCTGAATGCCAAAATCGAGGTATTGGCACTGCGCTTTTAATGAATATGATGAAATGCTTTCGTCAAAAAAATATCAATGAAATTCATCTGCAAAGTACCCATACTGCACTGCCCTTTTACCAAAAATATGGTTTCGAACCGACTCTTGGCGTATTGCAAGAACCGACACCTTTAAAATTAAGCAAGCAATTATGTTAATGCGAAGCGATATTAAAAAGCCTATCTCGTTATCAAATTATTCTTTTTAGTGTAAAGACGCTCTATCAGATGAATCTACTTGAGGTTGAAGCTGATCTCGACCAGCTTGTTTTGCGGCATAGAGACAAGTATCCGCTGCTTTCATCAACTCATGAATATTATCAAAATCATGCTGACGATCCATCCAGGCCATCCCCATACTTAAAGTGACATAGGTTTTTTCATCCCCTCGATTAATATGTTGCATATTTTCCTGACGAACAGCCTCAAGTACCATTTCAAGTTGTTCTTTGGCTATGGCATAAGGCACATCATTCATTAATATCGCAAACTCCTCTCCCCCATAACGAGCGATATACGCAGAGTCAGGCAATGTGTCGCGCATAATCTGTACCAGTTTTTGTAAAACTGTATCGCCTTTTAGATGCCCATAATGATCATTATAGTTTTTAAAATAATCCACATCTAACATGGCAAAGGTTAAGGTACGATGGCTATGAAAACGTATTTCGCTAAATAAACACTGAATTTCTGCATTTAAAGCACGACGGTTATAAGCACCAGTAAGTGCATCGATGCGCACTTGTAATTCAAGCTTCTCATTTAAAGTATTTAACTGTGCTGTACGTTCACGTACTTTTTGGTCTAATGAACTATTTAGTTCTAATAGCCTGTTATTGAGCTGCTCTGTGTTTAAGGTTTGCTGTGCATAATGTCGTGACTGCTGAAACATAATGAGTAAGGCATATAAGCTGGTCGATATAAATGATAAATTCATCGAATCAATTAAATTCATCATGAATAAGAAGTCATTCAAAAAGGTAATACATAGAAATATCACTGCAAATAAATTTAATCGTGAATATTGTTCTTTCTTTTTTATGGTTAGATAAAAGCCATAAGCAAAATTGAGTAATACTGGCAAAACATAAGCAAAGCTATAGGTCGCTAATGGCTGAAAAATTTCTGGAACTGAAACCAAAGTCACTGAAATATTGAGCGACAAAAGCAGCATCGCAATTTGATAGTTCAAACTAAATAAGTAGCGATGGCTAAGTAAATGGATATAACTTAAAAAGAAAATTGATGCGAGATAAGTAAATAGATACTCAAAGCGTGTGCCCCACAACCAATTAATATCGGTAAAAACCGTATAGGCATAAGGTGCTGAAAATAAATTATGTAAGGCTAAAAAAACAATAAATAAGCCAAAAACGAAATTACTGCGACTATTACGTCCACGTAAACCGCGAAACACCGAAAACACCGAAAACACCGAAAACACCGAAAACACCGAAAACAAAATGGTAAACAGTCCTACACCGAGTACTGCCCCCGAGACCATCGCAATGCTCATCATTTGCTGTTGGAACTGACGGTTAACCGTTCGGGCTAAACCAATCCGCATCGGATTTTCAAAACCGCCATGCAGCGTATTAAAGCTAGAGGCTTGGATGGTTAAGGTAAAATATTCATCTTGTGCAACAAAGTAGGCGATTCGTGGCGCATTTTCTGTTTTTTGTTCACTTTCACTTGTACTGACTTCCCCTAAGCGCACAAGTACGTCGCCGTTTAGGTACACACGATAAGCACCATATTGGTTAGGAATCAATATCGCTATACGACGTCCAATAAACACTTTAGGGATTTTAAAATGGCCAGTAAACGTACCGAAGCCTTTATTTTCACCTGTTAATTCTTTAAATGAAGCAGGTAAAACCACGGATTTACCCATCAATACTGAACTTGATTCAGTTAATAATTGATTGGGATAAAATAACCAATGGCCATGTAATAATGTACTGGTATCTTCAGTAAATGTGACCGAGTTAACATCTTTTTGATGTTCTAAATAAAAAGACTCTGGTGCTGTTTCATATTGCGCCTGTGCAGGCGATAGCCCCAAGGTGAGGCTTAATAATATAAGCGTAAATGCCCAGAACAGACTGGTGCGATGCAAATGAAAAAGCAACGTATCAAAATCCTGTGCATAGCGTCGAGTATTTATTCTAATCTACGCATAAAAATAGAAATCACCAAATACTATTTTATCTAATTGATCATTACATGGCGAATTCAAACATGAGGTGCGACAGTTTGAAAAGTCTTATGATAATCAACAAGCTGAGCAAATTTCTCTAATGGTGTAAGCCAATCTAACGCTTTTCTAGGACGAGTATTCAGTGACATGGCAACTTGATTTAAATAATGCTGATCTGCCTGATTTAAATCAATCCCTTTAGGTAAATATTGCCTAATTAAACCATTCATATTTTCGCATGTGCCTTTTT
>NZ_VOYM01000052.1:0-28716 GCF_013420285.1 Acinetobacter sp. YH01019 | reverse complement strand
ATCCTATAGAACAGATGTGGGCATGGGTTAAACGTAAGCGTAAAGAATGGTTGATCGACTCAGTCGATGAGTTATTTCAAGTTTTTTTCGAATCCTGTATGGATAATAAAGTAGTTTGACTATACTTGTAAATCTGATGTTCTGCTGTAGATATTAAAAATCCTCCTAAGTGGAGGATTTTTACATTATTAGAATTTGGCTTCTAACACTTGGCTTGGAACTTGGTGTTTCCAAAGCTCACGTAAAGTTGGAAGATAGAATTTTTCACCTAATTCAACTAATTCTGCATCGATCAAACCATGTACTTCGTGCATAAATAGATAATCAAGTTCAACCGTTTGTAATTTTGCTTGAGCTTTTTTAAAGTCTTTGCGTTTTTGCTGGGCTTTTTTAACTAAGTTGTCTGCATATGCACGGTCTTTATACTGTGCAATTGCATTTAAACGTAGCTCAATCACACCCCAACCACTAAGCAATAATTTGAATTTTTCAAAATCAGTGGTAGTAGATTCCCAGCTCATTTCATCAAGATTTTCATTTTCAGGCAATACTGGTAGCAAAAGCTCCATTACACTCGGAAAAATCTTTTTAAAATTTAGGACAAATTTAACAGGATGCTCGCCCGGATAGTCTTTAAATTGAACTTGCTTTTGGGCATCTGTTAAATAAATGGTGAGCATTGGGGGAAATCCTTAGATAAAACACTGTCTTGCAAAATTTTATTCAAACAAATGTTAAATAGAAACGAAAACAGAAAAAGAAAGGCATTTTAACAAGTATGACAGTTAATTCAATGCTAAAGCTAAATAACAATTGCGAGCGTTGTTCAAAATGTTAATTTGAGCAAAAATTAAAAAGTAGAAACCACATTTTCAAAATGGTTTCTACTCCGAATCACAATTTATATTGTTTTCGATATCACGCTTACTTATTTGGTATTTGGCGAAACCATCTGCTCAGGACGAACCACTTCATCAAACTGTTCAGTTGTTACCAGTCCAAGTTCAACAGCAACTTGTTTTAAGGTTTTTCCTTCTTTATAAGCAGTTTTAGCCACTTTTGCAGCATTTTCATAACCAATCACTGGATTTAAAGCAGTAACCAGCATTAATGAATCATGCAAAAAGTGATCAATTTTTTCACGGTTTGGTTCAATACCAACAGCACAGTGATCATTAAAACTGTTACACGCATCGCCTAATAATTGAATCGATTGCAATAAGTTAAATGCAATGACAGGCATGAATACATTTAACTCAAAGTTACCCGAAGCACCTGCGACATTAATTGTCGTGTCATTACCCAAAACTTGAGCTACAACCATAGTCATCGCTTCACTTTGCGTTGGGTTTACTTTACCCGGCATGATACTTGATCCAGGTTCGTTCTCGGGAATCCGTAATTCACCGAAACCACAACGTGGGCCACTCGCTAACCAACGAACATCGTTTGCAATTTTATTCAAACTTACCGCAAGTGTTTTCAATGCGCCTGATGCAAAAACTGCCGCATCACGCCCTGCCAGTGCTTCAAATTTATTTGGCGCAGTAACAAATGGTAAGCCTGTTTGTTTTGCCAATTCTTCAGCTGCAGTTACAGCATAATCAGGATGAGCATTCAATCCTGTTCCGACAGCTGTACCACCTAATGGCAGTTCGTACAAACCCTCTAGCGCTTGATTTAAACGTTTTAAACCGTGATCTAATTGCGATACATAACCGCTAAATTCCTGACCCAAGGTTAAAGGCGTTGCATCCTGTAAATGTGTACGACCAATTTTGACAATGTCTTTAAAATCATTAGATTTTGCATCTAAAGTATTTCGTAGTTTAGTGACAGCAGGTATCAATAATTCATTAATTTGTAAACTTGCTGCTACATGAATTGCTGTTGGGAAAGAGTCATTGGTAGATTGCGCACGGTTGACATGGTCATTTGGGTGTACCGGCTTTTGTGCACCAAGTGGATTACCTAATTTTTGGTTGGCAATATTAGCGATTACTTCGTTACAGTTCATGTTACTTTGCGTACCAGAACCAGTTTGCCATACAACCAAAGGAAATTGAGAGTCCCAATGCCCTGAAATGACTTCCTCAGCAGCATTAACAATATATCCCGAAAGTTCTTGAGGAATTTGCCCCAGTGCAGCATTGGTAATTGCTGCAGACTTCTTCACTAGCCCCATCGCACGGATCATGGGACGTGGTAAACGTTCACCGCCAATTTTAAAATTTTGCAAACTACGCTGAGTTTGTGCACCCCACATTGCCTCACTTGGTACTTCAACGTCACCCATCGTGTCATGTTCAATACGTGTTTGCATCTTCTCATTTCCTTATCGAAATATTTAAAACTTAGAAAATCATTTCACGTTATAACAGCGTGTAGATCAATTCATTCGTTATAGTTTATGTAAATGTTAAAGACTTGTAAATGATAATTATTATCAATAATAAGTGGTTTATTTGATAATAGTAATCGCAAAGAGTTAAGCGGTTAAAAATTACGAATAAAGCCTCAGCAATGGAATTATTTTAGCTGAACTCTTATGAGCCACAATTAGGCAAAGCTCTATATTTATAAATTATCAATAAAATATATGTCTTAACCTAACTCACTGACCTCTTAAGGTTTGTTGGTAAAAGCGCCATTCATCCTCAAGCATTTTTTTCAAACTATGATCAGCTTTCCAATTCAACTGTTTCTCGGCTTTTTCAACATTCGCACCCAATTGGTCAAATTCTTCATTTGGGTAATATGTTGACTCTATCGTTTTAATACTCGACTGGGTAACCTCGGATATTTCATCCAATAAATGTTGTATAGAGATCAATTCACCTGCAATATTGTAGGCCTCACAAACATTATGTTGTGAAGCTAAAGACTCTAAGCAGAGCCAAACTGCTTTACAACAATCGAGCACATGTAAAAAACTGCGCTCAGCTGTGCCATCCTCAGTCTTAGCCTGCTTACGTAATTCAATATATTCACGTTGCATTGCCCCCACCTGCATAGCCAGCGGCACGATATTTTTGGGTAAGGGTGCAACAAACTCGCCAAGTACAGCATGCTCAAATGCACCTGCGATATTGCTTAAGCGCAATATGCCTATTTTCCACTCATTATCGGTACGTGCCGTATCTCGTATGATTTCTTCAACCATCTGTTGAGATTTTACATAGGGATTTGGGTAGGTAAAATTGAATGGTGTATCTTCAGCGAGTTCAGCTGATGATTGACCGTATACCGCAAGGCTTGATAGATGTACTAAATTTCTAACGCCAGTACGCTGCATGGCACGCAATAAACTCATGATACAACTGACATTATCATTATAATATTCAAGGGGTTTAAGTACAGATTCTTCAAGCGATTTAAATCCAGCTGCATGTACAACTGCCGTGACAGAATATTGTTCGAAAACTTTATTTAAAGCGGGAGTATTACGGATATCAAGTTTTACAAAAGGCACATACATGCCCGAAATGTATTCCAATCTTTCAAGTATTTGTAAGTTAGCATTCGATAAATTATCGACAATAATAACTTCTCGTCCTTGAGCCAATAAACTCAAGGCAATATGCGAGCCTATAAAGCCTAAACCACCAGTCACTAAAATCATTGTTTAGCTACTCCTTATAGTTATCAGTATTTTACAGTTTAATTTTGTCTTTTTGGTGTTATTCAAAACGTATCCACAGAGAATAAAAAAACTTAAAAACCGACTTAAAACTTCACTTAAATCGGTTAATCTGCAAGCGAATTCTATAATTATTTTAATAGTTTGAAATGTTGCATATGTAGGAGTTATGAGTATCAACTGTATTGGATTTACGATAAAAAACCGCCCGAAGGCGGTTTTTTATAAATCGATGAGGATCTATTGATTTTTTGAGCGAACTAAATTTAAGAAGTGCAAATGTCGTTCATATTGATCAATCACATCTTGTAAAAGGTCTTCTTGTGTCCAATCAATAATGTCATAGTTTTGCCCACCTTCTCTTAAAAATACTTCAGCTTGATAGTCCTGCTGAGTTTCTTTCGAATCCATCATAAAGCTAGGCGTATTTTTCTCTTGCACCACGACTTGATAAATAAAATTTATCTCATCCTGATGGTTTACACGTAATTGCAGACCATCATCAATATTTTGAATAGATACATCTAGATGACGGCGCTTAAATTCATTTTGCAAATTTGTAAAAGCGGGTCTTACCGTTTGATCAATATACCTTTCTACTTCTTCGCGTGTATGCGGGTAATGCATGATAAGGCCTAAACGCTGCTGCCAACTTCTTGGATTTTGAATTGCCCTTGGGGTAATACGCGCATCTTGTAATGCCTGCATTTTTGTTGCATCTAAATGCAGTGCCTTTACCAGGCCCCAGCAAATCAAAAGCATCACAAATGTAAACGGTAATGCGCTCAACATGGTCGCTGATTGCAAGGCACCTAAACCACCAGCGAATAAAAGTACAATGGCAAGGACAGCCATTAATGTAGTCCAAAACAAACGCTGCCATGTCGGCGAATTTTCAGATTTCGCAGTTAAATAATCTGTCACTAACGCACCAGAGTCCGCTGATGTCACAAAGAACAGCATGACCAAAATCGTCGCAATAAAACTCATTACACCTGAGAATGGTAAGGTATGTAAAAACTCAAAAAGTGCTACAGATGAATCTCGCTGTACAGCACTAACAAGGGAGGTATTCGCTTCATTTAGAATGCTAAAAAGTGCAGCATTACCCATCACCCCCATCCAGATCAGGGTAAAACCCGTTGGGATCAGTAAAACACCGACAATAAACTCACGGATCGTACGACCTTCAGACACACGAGCAATAAACATGCCTACGAATGGTGACCATGAAATCCACCATGCCCAATACATGATTGTCCAGCCACCAATCCAACCATCAGATTGATATGCGTAGAGGTTAAAGGTCATATTGAATAAATTAGAGAAATACTGACCTGCATTTTGTATGGTGGTTTGTAAAATGAAGATGGTTGAACTTGCAAAAAATACAAACAATAAAAGAACTAGGGCTAACCCTAAATTAATCTCTGATAATCTTTTGATACCCTTGTCTAAGCCCATAAATACTGACAACGAAGCCATACCCGTCACAATCACAATGAGGATAAGCTGCGTAGTCGTGGAGTATTCAATACCAAAAAGATAATTAAGACCTGAGTTTATTTGAGTAACACCAAAGCCAAGTGTGGTCGCAACGCCAAATACAGTGCCGATTGTTGCAAATGTATCAACCCCATCACCAATGGGACCATAGATTTTTTTTCCAATAAGTGGATATAAAGCAGAACGAATTTTTAAAGGTAAATTATGTCTATAAGCAAAGTAAGCTAAAGCCAAGCCAACAATAGTATAGATTGCCCACGCATGTAGGCCCCAGTGGAAGAAAGTTACTCGCATGGCTTGCTGTGCAGATTGAATTGTTTCAGGTTCGCCTGTCGGTGGTGAAACATAATGCATCACAGGTTCAGCAACACCAAAGAACATTAAGCCAATACCCATACCTGCGGTAAATAGCATGGCAAACCAAGAGCTATTGCTATATTTCGGTTGGCTGTGATCTAGACCAAGTTTAATTTTACCCATGCTCGAACAAGCAATATAAATGAGTACAATTAAAAATATCGCTACAGAGAGTACATAGAACCAGCTAAATGAGTCTGTTACCCATTGATTGAGCTGTTTTGTAATTAAATCAAAAGCATTGGGAGCTAAAAAAACAATGGCAATAAAAATGCCGATAATTAGCACAGTACTAATAAATACATTTGGATTCACATTGGAATACCATGACGGTTTCAATGAAGACATACCTTCCCTTTTCCGTTTTACTTGTAAGACAGATCTAAATTGATCAAAAAAGATATCCGCCAGATGCGGAAAAAACAGGCTTGTAATGATGAGACTGGCAATTTTTTCTCATTTCTTTGTAAATACTCAAAATATTTATCAATAAAAATGAAAAAATTATGGCTGACTCGATCAAAGCCATTGCTTAGAATCTGTACATGTTATCACATTTATAGATGAATAATCTAAAATCAAGTAATAAAGCAAATTAAGACAGCCGTATAGAATATGCCCACTTAAATATTTTATTACTATTTATCAATATCTTGTTTTAAAAAATTTGTTTTCTAAAATCTTATAATACTCTTTAAGTAGTTTACCAATATTCATTATTTGGGTTATTTATACTCACTGTGCATACCACCACATTCATCAACAACGTATTGGAAATGAGCATAATCACTCATCATAAATGAGATATACAGATATTAATAAAAAGCATTGTATAATGACGTTTTCTTATCAAGTCAGAATGAGCTGCAAGTATAGCTGCTTATTTCTAAAGTGAATTTCGATGAGTACTTTATTACTAATTACCTCCTCACCAACTTCAATTCATGCTTGGCATGCATTTGGCCTTGCACAAGCTTTGAAACAAAAAAATGAAAGCTTTCGGGTTTTCTTTTATCAAGATGGTGTCAATGTAGCAAACGCCCTGCAATGGGTACCTGACGATCAGCGTAAACTCACAAGCGAATGGCAAAAGCTTGAGATCCGGCTACCTGTTTGTGTGAGTGCAGCCTTAGCACGAGGAATTAGCGATGCAGAAAATGCGCAGCGACATAACTTACAGCAACATAACCTTGCAGATCAGTTTGAACTGGTTGGTTTAGGTGAACTTGCAGATGCCGTGCAATCTGCTGACCGCTTAATTCAATTCTAAGTCTCAAATTTCCAAATATTTGTTGGATTTAATAGGAATATTTTGTGAAAACTGTACTCGTTGTACTCACCCATGCAAATCTAGCAAGTTTACAAGTGCATGAGAGCTTATCTGCCACCATGGTATTGGCTACATTTGGTTGTGATGTAAAAGTACTACTTAAAGATGCTGCCCTAAGCCTATTACAAACAGATCAACAATTTGATCAGTTAAAGCATGCCTTTAAACTTGCTTCAAACATGGTTGATAGTTTTGAGTTTTATGATTTAACACCAATACTCATTGAGCAAAAAAATACTCAACACCCATTTGTTCAAAAATCTGAACAAGAACTTGAATTTATCGAATTCAACACTGAATTCGTTCAGCGTTTTGACCATATCTTGTATTGGTGAGTGAGTAATAATCTATGTCAAACAATAGTCTTTATCTTGTACAGTCTTGTTATTCCAATACATTACAACATATACAGCAATTACAAAGTGTCTATACCACTGGCGATGCCTTAGTCCTCATGGGTGAAGCTGTCTTACATATTGCGGATGAACAAATACAAAAGTTAGGAACGTGTTTTGTATTAGACAACGACGCACAAATATTAGGTTGCGATGTTCACTTTAACCATATGCATGTCTGTACTTATGCAGAATTTGCGGACTTGTGTTTAAAATATCAACGTTGTATTACACTTAAATAAGTACTCATATTGTATTGAGTATTTAAAGAAATATCGGAAATAATATGAATCTCGAACTTGATCAAGATGGTCATTTAGTCGATTACACTATTTGGAATGAAGCCGTAGCCCAAGAATTGGCAAATACTTTAGACCTGCAACTCAGCCCTTGGCATTATGAAATTTTACAAGGTGTACGTCAGTTCTATCAACAATTTGGACATTCCCCTGCAACACGTCCACTGATTAAATATTTAATGAAAACAGTGAGTGCTGATATTAACAATGCAGTACTACAAGAGAGATTTAATACAGGCCTAGTTGCTCGACATTTAAGCCGACTTGCGGGCGTTCCAAAACCAGCAAACTGCTTATAATTTGATATTATAATGTCTGTTTATAAACTTAAATATTAAGTATTTAGCTAATTCAAAAATTAGAAATCAAGCCTGTTTGAGTTGATTCATAGCATTGAAATAGGCTTGAGTAAATACGGGTTTTACTTGCTTTGCCTGTATTTGCTCACCACAGCATGAACACACCATCACAGGTTTAAATGTTTGACCACAACGCTTGTGAACATATTCAACTGGCGAGCCTTTACCGCCATCCATATATTGATCAGCCCAATGAGTCATTGCTAACAATATCGGATATAGATCCAAACCTTTTTGAGTCAGGCGATATTCAAAACGTTCTTGCCGGTCAATATATGGTTGTTTAACTAAAATATCTTCTTCAACCAGTCGCTTTAATCGATCTGATAAAACATGGCGTGTCACACCTAAATTTTCTTGAAAATCGTCAAAACGGCGAATCCCCATAAAGGCGTTACGAATGATGAGCATGGTCCAACGATCACCCAGCACAGATTGTGCCCGTGCAATTGAACACGGCTGTTGTCCAATGTCTTCCCATTTCATCTTTAAATTACGCCTGTTAATAAACCCTATATGAACAAATTAATCCATTCATCAGCTTTTTGCAAAAACATTCATTTGCTTCGTGTTCTTTTGATAAAAGATAAAATGAAGTGGGGTTTGTTAAATTGAAGGCTTTATGATGCTAGACAGAACAATTGACTGTATATCTCCTAAGGAGTTAAAGTTCCAGAATAATTACTTTCGACATAGATCAATTAAAAAGACTTTCCACAATAAAAATCCCTTAACTATCGATCAATGATATCGCCACCCTATGATGGCTTAACTTAAAAACTTCTGAAATACGTCTTGTACAGACTCATACGCTCTCATCATTATTTCCATGTTAGAAATGGATCTGATCTTTATTATCTTCAATGATTTCAAGCCATGCTCTTGTGGATGGACTCATCGCAACCGTCGTATTCCAGGCCATGTTTAAGGTCCAGTTTAAATTTGGATTTTCCAGTACACTTACATTGTATTTATCATGATCAAGCTGATCACAATAAATTTTAGGTAAAAGCGCAATACCGACATTTGATTCGACCATTTTTGCAATGAAGTCCCATTGACTACTTTTACACACGACATTCGGTTCAAAACCAACATAGTTTGAAGCTTGAATAATCATATTATTCAGCGTGAACGTATCGGCATACAATAGAAAAGACTCTTCTTTAAGTTCAATCAGTGACACTTTGTTTCTATTGCGCCATTGCGATTCTTTACGTGAAAGTAAACAAAGTGGTGAGTCCATAATTTGAATACCACTTAGTACTGGTTTTAAATGTCCGAGAATAATCCCCACATCAATTTGTTTTTTTAAAATGGCGTCTTCAATTCCATTCGCACCTACCTCAAAAAAACTTAACTCAATATTAGGATATTGCTTATGAAACTGTGCTATCAAGGTACTTAATAACACCGAACCTAATGGTGGCAAGCCGATAGTGAGCTTTCCTTGTTTTAAAGCTCTGACCTGCGCCACAGTTTCAAACATACGTTGTTGCTCATTTAAAATAACCAACGCATGCTGATATATTTGCTCACCCATGTAAGTCAATTGTGCTTCACGTTTACGCCCCGCATCTCCTTTATGGAATAAAGGAACGCCAATTTCTTCTTCTAACTGTCGTATTAACTTACTAATCGTAGGTTGAGTGACAAATAGGCTCTCTGCTGCATGACTAAAACTTTGCTTTTGTACAATAGTGACAAAGACTTTGAGATTCTTAAAATCCATATTATTCCATTTAGGCATAATTTATATTTAATTATTCATAATTATACATCCGACACACTTTTAAAATAGCTCTATCTCCTTTGTACCAATTGCTTTTCTCCTCATGGATACTCAAAACACGCCTTCGCGATTTATTTCTTTGGCAAAAACACTTTCTCAACTTGGCCTACTAATCTTTATTTGGTGGCTCGGTACATGTATTCAAAGCTGGTTTAACTTACCGATTTCTGGCGGTGTTATTGGTTTGTTATTACTACTGGCTGCATTATTAAGTGGCATTTTTAAGATGCATTGGATTAAACAAGGGACTGACTTCATTTTGGCAGAACTGGTTTTGTTTTTTATTCCATGTGTAGTCGGTTTGATAAAATATAAGGCGTTATTTTTGACTTCGGGATGGCAATTGGTATTGTCTGTTGTACTTGGTACACTTTGCGTCATGGTCATAACAGCATTTACGGTCGCCCTCGGCTTTAAATTAGAAAAAAAATTAAACGGAAGAAAAAACAAAGCATCTAATGAACATGATGCAATCGACGTCAATACAGCAGGTAAAACACTATGAATTTCATGCAATTCGATAGTATGTCTGTATTATGTTTTGTAATGACCTTAATCGGCTATGTGCTGGTTAAAAAATTGCATCGCAGATTCCCCTATATGCTGTTTTCGCCAGCACTTTTTGTACCCTTTCTACTGATCGTATTCATGACCATTTTCCATGTATCTTACGATACCTATATGCAAGAAAGTCAGTGGATTGTTTGGATGTTGGGGCCAGCAACTGTAGCTTTTGCTATCCCCATTTATGAATATCGCCAAGTGATTCATAAGCACGCCATCAGTATTTGTTTAGGTATCGTGTTTGGAATGCTAGCAGGTGTGATCAGTGCTTTTTACTTGGCTAAAATATTTCATTTTGATCAAGAAACATCGTTCAGTTTGATGGCACGTTCAATCTCTACCCCTTTCGCAATGGAGCTAACCAATAATATTGGCGGTTCTGTCGAATTAGTGATTCTATTCACCATGATTACGGGTATTGCAGGTGTGGCGTTGGCAGATCTCGTTTTAGCAGGACTAAAACTACATTCTCGCTTTGCACAAGGTGCCGCGTTAGGCAATGCAGCACATGGTTTTGGTACGAGTAAAGCCTTTATGCGTCATAAGGAAGAAGGCGTCGCAGCCTGTTTAAGCATGGTGCTTGCTGGCGTATTTATGGTTTTACTTGGCCCGTCAATTATTCACTTAGTGGTTTATGCTCTGGGCTAAATTTGATCTATTTTTGATGCCTTTTTAATTTTAAGAATGTTTCTTTAAGCCTTGATTGAATCAAGGCTTTTTTTATTGAAGATATTAAATCTTGAAATTTTCACTACAATTTTTTTCCTGACCTTCAGCTGCCTAAAATCAAAATTTAAGCTGAGTGTTTTTCTTTTTAGTTTTAACTCGAATAACCCATTAATGAAGCATTGATTTTAAAATGATTAAATAGCAAACAAACAGTTTATTTGGCTAAAACTGTCATTATGGTCAAGATAAATCTAAATATGTTTTATAAATCATAAATATACAAATGTACTTTTATTATTTTTCATTTTATTTTAGATACTTATAATTTATTAAGCCCTTTCATATAAATTTATTTATGGTATTTTTCACGCGTTAATTTTTCGGGGTATCCCATATGAAACGCACGGCGATCCACACTGCCATATTCCTTAGCCTATTTTCTACTACAACGATTTATGCAGGCGGACTTGATCGCTCAGGCCAATCAATTAGTGCGTTTCTT
Source organism: Acinetobacter sp. YH01019 (assembly GCF_013420285.1). NCBI lineage: Bacteria > Pseudomonadati > Pseudomonadota > Gammaproteobacteria > Moraxellales > Moraxellaceae > Acinetobacter > Acinetobacter sp. YH01019. Next base: position 17,303 of record NZ_VOYM01000052.1, on the reverse strand, counting down.
CAACCGGGTAATTATGCTGAAGCGAGTATTTCCGTGCTTGATCCAAGCGTATCGGGTCAAGATAAATTTGGAAATTCAGCACCGAATATGGCGGGAGATTACTATTTCCCTGCTGCAGCTATTAAAGTCCAAGCGACGGATCATATTACTTTGGGTTTGATTTATGACCAGCCTTATGGTGCAGATGCTGAATACAGCGGTGATAATGCTTTTGTCGCAAAACCGACAGATAAAATTGTCGATGGTTTAAATTACACCACGGGTATGGTCGGTTCAACAGTTCAAGGTGGTACGTCGGTTCAAGTCAAAACAGAAAATATTTCAATGCTGATTGGTTACCAACCTAATGAAAATTGGAATATTTATGCAGGTCCGATGTATCAGTCTGTAAATGGTAGCGTGAAATTGCGTGGTGAGCTTTACTCCGTATTAAACGGTTATGATTTAGAAACTGGTACGGACTGGTCTTGGGGTTGGCTAGCAGGTGCTGCTTATCAAATTCCTGAAATAGCCCTGAAATAGCCCTGAAAGCCTCAATTACATATCGTTCTGAAGTCAAACATAAAATAGATGCCTATGAAAATTTTGGCTTGGACACAGATGCTGTAGCACGTGTTGTTCCTTTCTTGCGTCAGGCAAGTCAGGCAGACGGAAACTTTAGTTTTTCTACTCCACAATCGGTTAACCTTGATTTCCAAACTGGCATCATGGCAAATACCATTGCCTTTGCAAATTTACGTTGGGTGAATTGGTCAAACTTTGAAGTTCGTCCAAATAAATTTGGTCTTGTCTCATCTGCCGTAGGTCAAATGAAACCTGAGATTAACAAACCGAATGGTTTTAATCTAATTGACTATAAAGATGATCAAATCTCTGTGACTGTGGGTGTTGCACGTAAATTTAATGATCACTGGGGTGCCAATATCTCTGTCGGTTATGACACTGGTGCAGGTAATCCTGTAACAACACTCGGCCCAACTGAAGGCTATTGGTCTGTGGGTACAGGTTTACGTTTCAACCCTGCAAAAAATTACTTTATCGGTGCGGGTGTGAAATATTTCTGGTTAGGCGATGCTGAAGCTGTTACTGGTGCACACACTGAAGCTGGTAAATTTAGCAACAACCATGCGATTGGTTATGGTTTAAATATTGGTTATTCATTCTAATTCTTAAAAAATAATATATTGAGATGTAAAAAAGGACTTCAGCTGAAGTCCTTTTTTACGAATATTTTTTGGTGTTTAAATTTTACAATTATCCAACCACATTACTTTCGATTCTATAAAAAGTTAATTGACCCAATAATGCAATCCAATCACAAATGCCATTAAACTCGATAATTCTGAAATTTCAATTGCGGCACCAATGGTATCACCTGTAACACCACCTATACGTTGTATAAACTTGAGGCGCAAATAAGCCAAGGTCACAACAAAAACCACAAGGCTGATCAGCCCGACCCATGAAAAGTAAAAACTAGCCGCTAAGCATAGTACAAAAACCACCAATGCCCATATTCTCGGTATATATTCAGCGATCGATGAACCCAAGCCTTTTTCACGAACATATTGGGTGGTAAGAAATAGAAACAGCGGCGCGAGCCTGCCTAAAATTGGAAATAATATCAACGCCAAAAATTGCTGCTTTTGAAGTAATACATAAATGGCTGACCATTTTAGCAAGCAAATAATGACTAGACTCATCACACCAATCGGGCCACAGGCGGGGTCTTTCATAATTTTTAAAGTACGTTCAGCATCACCAAAACCGCCGACCCACGCGTCTGCAGTATCTGCCAGACCATCTAAATGCAAGCCACCTGTCAGCCAAATCCAGACCACCAAAATAATACTGCTGAGCAGAATAATCGGAAGGCTTTGTAGTGTGAACGCGAGCAGCGCTAATATGCCGCCAATGATCAATCCCACCACAGGATAGAACAGCAAAGATTGACCATTTTGCTGTTTGCTCGGCATGGCTTTGAGTTGGATGGGAAACGTCGTCAAAAACTGTAAAGCAATAAAAAATGGCATCATTTTCTTTGCTCCCAAAGACGAATATGCGCTGCATCGTAAATGCTAAACGCGTTCAGCTGCCCCAATTCAGCAGTCATTTTTAACAAATCATCCAACGGTTTTTGCTCGGCCAAACATTTTAAAAGCTTGATCACGCCGCCATGCGAAACCAACAATACGCGCTGCCATGCATTTTTCTGCGTAAGCTTTACGATTTGTTGAATGCCTAAATCTATGCGCTGTTGAAACTGTTGCATGCTTTCTGCATTTGGCGGCGTATATGTACTTGGACTTTGCCAAAACTGTGACAACAGTTCAGGACTTTGTTGATAAATTTGCTCGGTAGACACCGCTTCCCAATCACCAAAATGCATTTCTTGAAATTGCGCATTTTGAAATACAGGAGTATCTAATTGCTTAGATAAGTCATGAGCAAATAAACGACAACGCTGCAAATCTGAAGTAAATATGGCATCCCAAGCTGGCTGACTTTTCGCATTAATTTCATGCAATGCAGTAGTGATCGTTTGCTGCATTTGCTGCCAACCATACTCTGTCAATGCATCATCGGTTGAGCCACGTAATGTATGGCTCAACTCGGTTTCGCCATGACGCAGAATATCTAAACGGAAATGTTCCATTTAAACTTTTTCACCAATGACAGCAGCTTGAGCAAAGGTTGCCATATTGTTATGCAGGCTGCATGCCAAGCGAATCACGCCTAATGCTGCGCCCGCACCGCTGCCTTCACCTAAACGTAAATTCAACTTGAGTAATGGATTTGCATTCAGTTCTGATAATAAACGCACATGACCGTACTCCGCTGACTGATGTCCAAACAGCATCCAATCACGCACGGCAGGATTCATACGCACCGCAAGTAAAGCGGATACCGTGGTAATAAAGCCATCGACCACCATGGGCATGCCCAATTGCGCACAGCGTATATAAGCTCCGGTCATAGCAGCAATTTCTAAACCGCCCACAGCACACAACGCTTTGAATGCATCATTTCCAACATAGTCTTTATGCAATGCTAAAGCCTGATCAATGACCTGCTTTTTATGTGCTAATTGTTCAGCGCGAATACCTGTTCCCACACCAGTTAATTTTTCTGCAGGTTCATTGAGTAAAAAGCAAGCCACTGCTGACGCTGAACAGGTATTACCAATACCCATCTCCCCAGCGACATAAATAGACGCCCCCATGGCTACAGCATCTTCAACGCTTTTACGCCCAAGGCTTAAAGCTTGTAGACATTGCGCTTCGGTCATTGCTACAGTTTTGGCAAAATTTTCTGTGCCCTGTGCAATGCAATAGCGCTCCACACCTGCATATTCGTATGCTTCACCCACAGAACCACAGTCAATCACTTGTAATTTGGCTTGGTATTCTTTAGCAATTACACTGATACATGCACCACCAGTCGTAAAGTTTTGCAACATCTGGCGAGTTACCGCTTGCGGATAGGCTGAAATATTTTCTTCCATTATCCCATGGTCGCCTGCAAAGATGGTGATCCATGGTAAATCAACTTGAGGTTTTACAGTATTTTGTAGCGCAGCAAGTTGAACTGCGGTATTTTCCAATTCAGAAAGTGAGCCCGTTGGTTTGGTCAGTTGTAACTGATGTGCTTCAGCCTGTTGTTTTGCGTCCATACTTGGTTGTTTACATGCTTCAAGCCACCAGCTCATTTACTTTCTCCTTTTAACACTATAGGAAAACCGGCCACACAAAACACAACGTGGTCAGCAATCTGACCAAGTTGTTGATGTAAGCGGCCAGATTCATCGACAAATTTACGACTGAGTTGCCCCATAGGTACAACGCCTAGTCCAGTTTCATTACTGACTAAAATAATTTCGGATTTTAAGGTCGGAAGCACTTCAAGTAATTTTTGGCATTGCTGCGACTGAAAATCTTTCTGTTCATTCAGCAATAAATTACTCATCCATAAAGTCATGCAGTCCACCAAAATCAGTTGATTGGCTTGATCAATTTGCACTAGGCGATCGGCTAAATACAGCGGTTCTTCAACCAGTCCCCAATCTGTAGGACGGTCTGCTTGGTGATGCTGTATTCGCTCACGCATTTCATCGTCATAGGCTTGCGCTGTCGCAACATACGTTACGCTTAAGCCACTGTCTTTGGCTTTTTGTTCAGCCAATCGGCTTTTTCCTGAACGTGCGCCACCTAATATCAATTGAATCATGCTGTTTGCTTTTCCTTATTGAAGTCCTGAATATGAGCCAACAAAGGATATTGTTTATAAACAGTTAATGGGCCTTGTAAGAGCTGTGCCTGATAACTACCAAAACTTATTTGCTGAAAATCAATATTAAATTGCTGTTGTTGTAGTTTAGCAATACGCGCAAATACCTCATCACTGTTCATTGCATGTTTATATAAACCCAATGTGATGTGCGGACAATATTCGATAGGTGCAATTTCATCGCTATTCATATTTAGGCACTGTCGAATCTGCGCGAGTTGTTCGAAATCATCCTGAATTTCAATAAATAAAGCACTTTGAAAACTATTAATTTGACCTGTTTTCAATTGAATATTCGTGAAGGATAAGTGCTGAAGCTGTCGCTGCTGTTGTTTGAATTGTTGCTCGGAAAAATTATCGTTATACGTACTTTTTTCAGCGGCTAGAATGGCATCAGCAGTATTCAACGCATTAAAAAAACCGCAAATAAACAAAGTTATATGAAATTGACGCGTGTTCGGCGTATATAAAATATCCGAGAAATGCTCTCTAAGTGTAGCTAAATATGCCAATAAATCAGGATCGAGTATTTCTAAATACCATAACGCATAATGCTCACGTCCCAAATGCCACGCAGGATAGTCCTGATTCAGCGTAGGAACGACTGGCATTGATGGTTTAAGAAACACGACTTAATCACTTGAAAATTAATACTGTTTATTAAAACATGAAATGAAATCGACTTGACTGGTTTTTGATTTAGTAATATTCATCTAAAACTGAATTTCATTCAGTTTTAGATATTTTACCTTCCTTTATAAACAAAGCCGAATATTTCATTCGGCTTAGAGTGTGTTAATTAAGTTTTTCAGTAAACGCAGATACATTCCTTGCTGTATGCGTTCAAACGAAATGAGCTATTTGCTCTTGCTTCACCGACTTAGATGAGTTATTCGCCGCATTTTTAGGCTTTAAATCATGCTGGATAGCGTGTTGAAACGCGTTTATCACATCCTGTTCAATTCGTTGAATTTCAATCTGATGTTCACCTCGAAGTGCAATAAACATTTTTGCAAATTGAATTTGAATATATTCAGTGACTTGTTCAGTTGATAATCCTTCAACCTGCACCGCATATACCATACCTAACACAATGCCTTGTTCTAAATGGCATGTATTTAGTTCGTATTGCAAATTGGTTTTAAGTGAGCCCAACACTCGTTCATTAACTGAAAGTTTACGTAATGGATCACGTGCGACACGTGCAGATGGATCTTTATAGGCATGTTCACAAGAGTCTATAAAACTTTGAGTCAAGCGGCTAAGATCTTGGGCACGATGTGCGATGGACTGTGTCAACCCCGATTGCACTTCAGTTAATAATTCTTGCATGAATTGCTTGACTTGTGGATCAGCCAACGCGACACCGATTGTTTGATGTCCTGAACTTACAGCCTTCCAGGCCAACATGGCATGCACACCATTCCATAACCGATTTTTGATTAATTGAATTTCATCAATATCATCGACCAAAATCATTTGGCGCATTTTTTCCAGCAATGGACTGTTATTTTCCACATAAATAGGCATGTCTGATTCAGCATTGAATAGAATTAAATCCATGCTTTGCAAAATATGGCTTGGATGAAAATTACGACGCATATCCTCTACATATAAAGTCGCTTGACGCTCTTGCTCAGGATTGAGCCGAGTCGCATCTTCAATTTCAATTTGATCATCTGCTTCAACTTCATCTAATTGAAACTGTTTAAAAATATTGTATTTAATACGCAGTTGACGATAAAGATTCTGATCAGTCAGTTTCGAAACCATGCGGTTTACCACCGTGTCACAGAAATAGTGATGCCGCATAATTTGGTCTGCAACATCTTGACCTGCCAAATCTTCTAAAGCTTGGCTGAGATGCTGTATTAATAACTGTTTTGCGCCGACTTTATTTAAAATAATCAGTAAGGTGAGCGGCTCAATCGCTTTTTCATCGTGAGCAATATGTCGCGCATATAACCCCTGTGCAATGGTTTTAGCTTCTTCAGCAATGGCTTTTTCAGGTAAACAAATCGCAACTAGACTCGATTGCGTGTACATATCCTGCATTTGCTGAATATTTTCAGCATCAATAACCTCCATATTTTCTATACGTTCATCATAAGACAGTTGTCCGTAGCGAATGCAATAGGTACCAAAAGCATTTACCGCAGAGCGATACAGTGGATTACGTGTAGAAGCATAGATTTTTTTGGGGCGAGTATAGCCATCCCAATGCGATAAAATTTGCGCTAAATAGCCACCACCAATCGCACCAAAACCATGAATACCAACAGTTAACTGATTTAGTGTCTGTGGAAACGCTTCTTGAACCTTTGGCATTTCTAAATGTGCAGTAAATGGATCAAGCTCTAATAGGCAGTCATACATACACTCATAATAATAATGTGCCTTGGATAGCATATTTTCATTCGGTGTTTTGATGTCTTTAAACAACATGGTAATGCCGCCAGCATCATAGGCTGAAGTGACACCATTTTCAGAGTCTTCAAACATTAAACACTCTGAGGTTTTTAAGTTAAGTTTTTGCGCCGCCCGCATAAAAATTTCTGGATGTGGTTTGCCCTGCTCAACTTCGTCCCCACAAACCAAGACATCAAAGAATTTATAAACATTGGCATTAATTAAATATTCTTCTGCAATAGCTCGACGACTTGAAGTTGCCACAGCCATACGTAAACCAGACTTACGTAATCGTTCAAGAACTTGTACCAAACCTTTTTTAATGGGCACACCGTACTTACGTACACTTTCTAACTCCAACTCATCTGCACGTTTACGAATTTCAGCATAGGGAATGTTTTCATCATATTCTTCTTGAGCCAGTCGATGCGCACTTTGTGCACTTAAACCGAGACAGTTCATTAAATATGATTCAGAAAACTCCACACCAGTCAATTCTAGAGATGCCTGTTTCAAGGTTTGAAACCGTAAACGCTCAGTATCAAACATTGTTCCATCCATATCAAAAATTGCACCCAGTACAAGATCATTATTGAATTTAAGCATTTAAACTCCGTTATTGTTTTAATGCTAAAAGCATAAAGGAGTATTTTTACAATCCATTCATTTGAGATTTAATGAAACAATTTAGGTTATTTTTTAATCAATTATTAAGCAATCTCATGACTATTTGTAACCTTAGACATCTCACAAGTAACATTGTGTAAGCAAAATACTGTAGGGTCATTTGCGATTTATCTAAGCCAAACCATATTTTCTCTATGTAACGATTAAATCATTTCCTCATTACTCGATACCGTATGCTCAACTTTCATTTTGCTAAATAAGATAAAAAATATCATTAAAGCTAGCATCACGAATAATAAGAAATAATAGGGAAATGCCCGATGCCATTGATATAAGCCTGTACTGATTATGGGTCCAATCACAAAACTTAAAGCTTGTGTTGCAGTACACCAACTCGCGACTTTGGTTTGTAAGTGATTTGGAGCTGATTGTGCGGCTCCTGTGCTAAAGGCAGGAATTAAACATGCGACTGAAATTCCATACAACACATAGGTTGCTTGGAAGATGCTTAGATTAGCAGTAAAAGATGAGATGCTTAGCGCCAAAACCATATTCGTCAGCCCTACCCAAAGCAAGCGATAGACTGACCATCTTAAATACTTTGCAAGCAGAGTCTGCATAAGTACTAACGAAATTCCAACAATCAACGAACATTCTGCAAAATGCACTGCACCTTGTGCTGCATTCATATCAAAACGATCTTGAATATAAAAGCCAGCAGTCAAATTGACAGTAACAATGGCAAGGTACAAGCTAAAGCCTAGTATCAACCATGCATAGCATTGTTTAATACCAAAATTGGATGCAGTTTTAGATACAGACTCATTATTAATAATTTCTGACTTTTGAAAAGTTAAAGTTTGCGGTTCAAAAGCTATAATAACGATGCCTGAAATCAGACTTAATATAATAATTGCACCCCATAGCGGCGTCATCATACCACCAAGACCTAATAATAAGGTCGTCAGTAATGGTCCTACAATGACACCGACACTGTTTAATGCGCCGAATTTAGCCATAGCCTGCGAACGTTGTTGTTCGTTGTTATTGGTCGTCATGACATAACTTTGTAAGGCAATTTGTGGCATCGCCATAAATACACCAGTTGCTGCACGCGCAAACATGAGCAAACTAAACAAGACCACTAGACTTACTTGAGCACTTAATCCGTAATTCAATACCACAGCAAAAAGCCCCCAAGTGATCGCCATACCCACCAATCCAATGCTGAGTAATTGATAAATTGAAAATTTGTTTTGCTTTTTAGAAATGTATAACGCAGAAATTGCCATGAGTAATGCACCAATAGACACCATTGCACCACCTTGTAATTCGGATAGTTTGAGCTCTCGAATTAAAGGTGCGAGCAAAGGAAGTATCATAGAAAAACTTGCACCATTGGCTAAACTAGCGGCAATAAACAGCTTGTTATTACGATCCATTATTTTTGTTATCCATTTTTAGTGGCTACGTTATAACCAATCGATGTGGCTTAAGCCACCCCTATTTTGTAAGCTGGCTTAGCTCTTATTTTTTGAATAATTTAAACGTGGCGGCATTGTATTACAGAACACAATTCATTTTTTGATAAGCCCAGTTGTCATCGGCTACTCGTAATATACTGGCAAATAAAACAGCCTTTACGCTTCTAAATAAAGGCTCATTTAATTTATTTCTTCAAACAGCGATGTTTTAGATATTTAGGCCTATGACTTAAGCATCTAAAACATCGGCAAATTGTGCGCTTAACACTTTAGCTAAATCTTGTGGTTTTAAGCCAATATCCAGGCCACGTTTACCACCACTGACATAGATTTTATCGAGCTGTGCTGCCGAAGCATCAATGACTGTTTTTAAGCGTTTTTTCTGACCAACAGGACTAATCCCACCCACCAGATATCCAGTTAAACGCTCTGCATCTTTAGGATCAGCCATTTTTAATTTTTTGCAGCCAAACGCTGAAGCGACCTTTTTCAAGTTTAGTTGATATTCAACAGGTAAAACGGCGACAAAATAATTTTTATCATCGGTAACCATTAAGGTCTTAAACACAACATCAACACTTAAGCCAAGTTTTTCAGCTGCTTCTAAGCCAAAACTTTTGGCATCTGGGTCATGTTCATATTCATGAATTGAAAAATCTATTTTGTTGGATTTTAAAAGTTTAGTTGCAGGAGTCATTACTTTTTCGTTTTTCCATTACTACTTTACGGCTGTATTTATTATATGCCTTTCAGCAATCAAAATTCGACACTAATACATTTCCTACGACCTTAAGACTTATGTTGACAATCTTTAACATTGATTTGCTTGTAAGCAAAACCAACTAGCGTATAAAATTCATGCAAAACATAATGCTACAACAATAATATGCCTTCGATTTATCAACTTAAACCCGCCTTTCAAAACTTACTTCGGCCTCTAGTTAAATCTCTTTACACAATAGGTATTAGCGCAAATCAAATCACTTTGCTTGCTATGTTTATTTCTTTAGCTGTTGCAAGTTTCATTTATATTTATTTTTCTAAACATGGCATCGGGCTTTTATTGTTGATCTTTCCCCTTTGGATGCTTATTCGGATGGCTTTTAATGCAATTGATGGCATGTTGGCTCGTGAATTTAATCAGCAATCTAAACTTGGTGCTTTTTACAATGAACTATGCGATGTCATCTCTGACACTGCTTTATATTTCAGTTTGATTTGTTTTGCATTTATTCAAGCTGAGCTACTGATACTTGCCTGTTTTCTTTCTATTTTGTCTGAATATACAGGGGTCATGGCACCCCTCATTGGAGCAGAACGCCGTTATGATGGCCCAATGGGGAAAAGTGATCGTGCCTTGGCCTTTAGCCTAATTTGCATTGTTATAGCAGCATATTCAATTTTTGATTTTGGTCTGAACTTGCTGTCTCAGATCTGTAATGGCATTTTAATCATCATTATTTTGCTACTTGCAGTGACCATTTTTAACCGTATTAAAAACAGTATCCATATACCTGAATAAATCATTTTAACCACGCACTTTTGAGCTGCGATTTTTAGCTTTAATTTTTTAAAACCAAGAAATTTGATTTTTATAAGAGAATTAACCATGTATAACAACACACAACATACGTTTATTAGCCACGACGGCACTGCTCTTTTTTATCAGCGTTGGGAAAATGCAGAACTAAAACGTAATCGTAAGAAAAAAGCCGTGATTTTGTTTCACCGTGGGCATGAGCATTCAGGTCGAATGGCGCATTTGGTCGAAGAACTGGGTTTAAACGAGTTTGATTTTTTTGCCTGGGATGCCCGTGGTCATGGTCAATCTCCGGGTGAACGAGGAGATGCACCGAGTTTTTCTGCATGTGTACACGATATCCAATATTTCGTCCAACATTTACAGGCGGAGTACAACATCCAGCCAGAAAACATTGCCATAGTTGCTCAGAGTGTCGGTGCGGTTCTAGCTGCAACATGGGTACATGACTATGCACCTAAAATTCGTGCGCTGTGTTTAGCCTCACCTGCCTTTGATATTAAATTATATGTGCCCTTTGCAAAACCAGGTCTAAATTTACTCAGTAAAGTACGCGGTAACTTTTTTATTAACAGTTATGTCAAAGCAAAAATGCTCACGCACGATCAAGAGCGTGCAAAAAGTTATGACACCGACCCTCAAATTGCCCGCGCCATTTCAGTCAGAATGTTACTTGGTCTGTATGCAGCGTCAGAACGGATTGTTCAAGATGCACAACATATTTTTGTGCCAACGCAAATTCTTTGTTCAGGCTCAGACTTCGTGGTTCAGCAAAAACCTCAACGTGAATTTTATGCAAAACTGCCACATCCATTAAAAGAGTTTCATGTGTTGGATGGCTTTTACCACGATACTTTAGGCGAAAAGCAACGTCAGATTGCAACTGATAAAATTCGACGTTTTATTCTGCAATGCTTTGCACAAAACTATGCAGCACCGAATGTCTTAAATGCCGATAAAATTGGCTCAAGTTGCGCCGTTGCCGAAACTTTGAGTTCTACACTTCCTAAAAACTCGCTTAAACACGCCTTTTGGAATCTAACCAAGCAAAATCTAAAAATTGGCAGCATGTTTTCCAGTGGCTTAAAAATTGGGGAAAATACAGGCTATGACTCTGGCAGTACACTCGACTTTGTTTATCGCAACCGGACTGAGAGTTCCAATCCCATTGGCAAGTTGATTGATCGCCAATATTTAAATGCCATTGGCTGGCGTGGTATTCGTGTACGTAAGCAAAATATTGAAGCCATGCTGAAAAAATATGCCAATCAGCTCATTCAAAATCAGCAAGCTGTCAGAATTATGGACATTGCTGCGGGTCATGGTCGCTATATATTGGATGCCGTTCAACAGCTTCCGCAGCAACCTGACTCCATTTTGCTGCGCGATTACAGCAACCTGAATGTAGAAGCGGGACAGAAAATGATTGAGCAACGTGGTCTAACTGATCTTGCCCAATTTGTCCAAGCCGACGCTTTTGATACTGCTTCACTTGCCAGTGTAGAACCCAAACCTACCCTTGCCGTGGTATCAGGACTTTATGAATTATTTAGTGATAACGATCTACTACGCAAATCCTTAACAGGTCTTAGCCAAGCGATCGAATCACAAGGCTACTTGATCTATACAGGACAAATTTGGCATCCGCAACAAGAGTTTATTGCTCGTGCGCTGACCTCACATCGCAAAGGAGATGCTTGGGTGATGCGTCTTCGCTCTCAAGCAGAAATGGATGCCTTAGTCGAACAAGCTGGATTTAAAAAAATCGATCAAGTTATTGATGAATTTGGTATTTTCACCGTTTCAGTCGCTCAAAAAATCTAAATGGGTGAACAGCATGCTAGATTCAAACAAACAAGATGGCACATGGAAGCTCGGTCTACTCTGCCTAGCGGTGCTTGCGCCATTCTTTTTTCTTAGCTATGGCTTTGCAAATCAATACACATCTGGACTGTCTCAAGTCCCATCCATCGTTTTTGCTTGGGAGAAATACATCCCGCTTTGGCCATGGAGTATCGTGCCTTATTGGTCGATTGATTTATTTTATGGCTTATCTTTACTGCTGTGTTGGAATCGTTTTGAGTTAAAACAGCATGTACTTAGGCTATTTACTGCACAGATTATTTCTATTACCTGCTTTTTGCTGTTCCCGCTCAAATTTAGTTTTGAACGTCCGGAACTCAGCGGATTTTTTGGATTGTGGTTTGATGTATTGATGGGCTTCGATAAACCGTTCAATCAAGCCCCGTCTTTACACATTGTTCTGTTGGTGATTTTGTGGGAGTTTTACCGTCGTCATAGCCAAGGAAAATTAAAATTTCTCGTCGATGCTTGGGCATTTTTAATTGGTCTATCCGTGCTGACCACTTGGCAGCATCATTTTATTGATATCCCAACAGGCATTCTCGTAGGTGCACTGTGTTTATGGTTATTTCCTCTACAAGTTCAATCACCTTTGGCAAAAAATCTAACTAGCCGCCTAACGCTTAAACATCTGAAAATTGGTGGCTTATATCTACTCGGTGCATTTTTTTTAGCCGCGCTTGCCAATGCTAAAGGCGCTTGGCTTTGGTTACTTTATCCGGCATCGAGTCTATTGATGGTCGCATTGGCTTACTTTTTCAATCGACCGCATTTATTCCAGAAGCAAAGTAATGGACAAATGACCATTGCAGCTTGGCTACTTTACGCGCCTTATTTTCTATTTGCGTGGCTCAATAGCCGTTTGTGGACAAGATCGCATCAAGAAGATTCAAAAATTATCCATTTTCAACAGCATGATCTATATTTAGGTCGTATTCCAAATCAACAACACCTTCAATACTATCAAGCCTGCTTGGATTGCTGCGCTGAAATGCCTATTGCACGGAAGCAAGATGACCAAAATTATAAACAGATTCTCAGCCTAGATTTAATTCCTTTGCAAGCGACACAGCTCAAGCAAGCAGTAATTGTTTTAGATGAATTAATTGGACTTGATATAACAATTGATAAATCGACTCACAATGCCGAAGTTTTGGTATTTTGCGCACTGGGCTATTCTAGAAGTAGCGCTGTCCTCACCGCATTTTTACTCAAGCATTATTCCGAACATTCTGTTGAAGATTGCATCAGAATCATTCGTCATGCACGTCCATGGGTAGTCTTAAACCAAGCTCAAATCAAGCAACTTGATATCTATCGCCTTAAACTTAAAGGTTTAGCACCATGACCATGCAAATGCGACTACTTGCCAAGCTGCTAAATTGCTCGAAGGAATTACTTTGCTCTGCATATCTAGCATTTATTTTCAGTCTCTTACTGCTTATTTGGCATCGCCAATCACTTATTTTAGATAGCTTATTTTGCTTGATCTGTTTGCAGCTGATCGCCCTACAACATTTTGTCAGTATTCGTGTTCAATTTGATGCGGATATCTTAGAAATGCTGAGTCAGCCGTCTAACGGCACATCTCAAGATGTGCAACTTGAATCGCTAACTACTGAACTGGATCAGAGTCTGATTGCTCTAAATCTAATGCCGCCCGCCAAAGCCAATCGTACTTGGTCAGTTCGACTTCAAGCTTGCAAAGGTTTATTTAGGCTTCAAATTCTGCTCTTGGTCTTGCAATATTCCGTTTTTATTTGCATATTTTTGCTTTATCGATAGATAACTATAAAGAACATCATGCCAACATTACCCACGCCAGATTCCAATAACACGATTATTCGTCCCAATAAACGAGGGAATATTTTAAGCCGTTCATTGGCTCGGTTCATTGCCTATCTTACTCGTCGAGGTGCACGTCTGCTCACTGGCGCACGTAGCCTTTGGGTCGGCTGCAAACCTGTGATGAAACAGCGGATTTACTATGCTAACCATAACAGTCATATCGATTTCATCCTACTGTGGTCATCTTTGCCAACCGATTTAAGACGACAAACACGCCCGATTGCGGCATCAGACTATTGGTTAAAGGATGGTTTTCGACGCTTTTTGATTCAGGACACTTTTACCGGTGTGACCATTCAACGTAACCGAGTGAATAATCAAGACCCTTTACAGCCTGTAAAAGATGTTTTGGCAGAAGGTTATTCAATTATTTTCTTTCCTGAGGGCACGCGTAATCTAAATGATGATGTTGAACTATTAGAGTTTAAAAGCGGCTTATACCATTTAAAAACTCAGTTTCCTGATGTAGAGGTGGTTCCAGTCTGGATTTCAAACTTAAAACGCGTCATGCCCAAAGGTGCATTGGTTCCCTTGCCACTACTTTCCACGGTGATTTTTGGGCAACCTTTAATCCATGATGAAAAGCAGAGTAAAGCAGACTTTTTACATTATGCCCAAGCTGAATTGCTGAAACTTAAAGCATTGGAGTACCAATAATGGATTTAAGTAATGCACAAATGACCTATTTATTGTTTGGTATCTTTGCCGCCATTTTGGTATTTGCATCAACGATCGGTTATATCCTGAAACTCCGAGCTGGCTACGCTCCGGCCCCTGTCATCGACAACTTAAATGCACGTATCAATGCATGGTGGGTCATGTTGTTGGTATTGGGTGCAGCCATCATGCTAGGAAAAATAGCCTTCGTGGTGTTATTTGCACTGATTTCGCTGTTCGCCCTACGTGAATTCATTAGCCTATTGCCAACACGCCGTGGCGACTATTTTCCTCTGCTGATTGCTTTTTATTTTGTTATTCCTTACCAATACTATTTGGTCTATATCGATTGGTACGGGCTGTATTCGATTTTTATCCCGTTGTACGTGTTTTTACTCATTCCAATTGCCACTTTAAAACAAGAAGATACCACGCGCTTTTTAGAGCGCAGCGCCAAAATACAGTGGGGACTGATGATCAGTGTGTTCTGTATCTCGCATGTGCCTGCACTGTTAAATTTAAAACTGCCCGGTTTCAGCGGTGAAAAAATTTGGTTGGCTATTTGGTTGATTATGGTAGTGCAAGCCTCCGATGTGCTGCAATATGTCTGCGGTAAGCTGTTTGGCAAACACAAAGTTGCACCCGTTCTTTCCCCATCTAAAACCATTGAAGGCTTACTTGGCGGGATTGTCTTAGCAACGGCGCTTGGCGTGGTAATGTCTTGGCTAACACCTTTTAATTATATACAGGCCACAATTATTGGTTTGATTGTCTGTATTTTTGGTTTCTTTGGTGGTTTGGTCATGTCTGCGATTAAGCGTGATCGCGGTGTGAAAGATTGGGGGCAATTAATTCAAGGTCATGGTGGTATGTTGGATCGAATTGATTCTATTTGCTTTTCTGCGCCAGTATTCTTCCATATTTTGCGTTATTGGTGGTCTTAGACTTTATTTAAAAACTTCATAATTTAGAAAGCTCCATACGAGTTAGACCAATTTCAAATTTCTAACTAAAAAAATCCCGAATGTATCGGGATTTCTTATGTGTGGAGCCAGATTTAATGATGAATCAAGCCCAAATTAAACATCACTTGAAGCAAATTTCTTTAAAATCGCTGCACGGCGTTTAGGAAAAATATTAGCTTTGTCCAAATCCCCTTCATAATGATCATAAACTCGTTTATCCATCATCTTAAACCATAGTGAGGGTACTAATGCCGGAATTAACATGGTTGCATAACCACTTGGCAATTCTGGCGCTTCATCAAAATGTCGTAGTGCCTGAAATGGTCGAGTTGGATAGGCATGATGATCAGAATGACGCTGCAATTGATACAAAAATAAATTCGTCACAATATTATTGTTGTTCCAACTGTGTTCAGGCATCGTACGCGCATAACTGCCATCAGCCTTTTGCTCACACTTTAAACCATAATGTTCAATATAATTAATAATTTCAAACAGGCTCACCCCATAAAATGCTTGAGTGACTAAATATGGCGTGACCCGCACACCAAACACTTTTAGCATAGCGGCATGGAAACCAGCACTCATCGCCCAACCATGAAACAGCTCATTTTCTTTGGAAAAGAAGCTTAAACCTTTACGTTTTAATCTCTGCTTTTCAATTCGAATCGCTGACTTAATTCCGCCAAATACGGTACGTGGCCAAAACTCATAAAATGTTTCGCCCATTTTTGAAGATGCAGGATCTTCAGGTGTTGCAGCACGTTTATGATGACCGTATGGATGCTCAATCCGGAAATGGCTATAACCCAAAGGTGCTAGTGTCGCATGCGCCCAGTAATGATCTTTTTTATGCGGACGATGGCAGAGTTCATGCGCTGTATTTACCCCAACACCATTTATTGCCCCCATTGAAATACCGAGCAGCAATTGATCAATCAGTGATACATCCTTACGTGTCACTACATAACCTGCGAAAGCGTTCGCAGCCATTTGTAGTGGAATAAAGAGTTTTACAATGCGGTCATAATACGGATCATTCACCAAGACTTTAATATCATCATCTGTTGGATTGTTAGCATCATCACCAATCAACGCATCTAAAGCGGGAATTATCACATGCAGCAACAGTGGTCCCCCCATCGCAAACAGTTTTTTTGTCGATTTTGGACCAAAATGATAGCCGGCTAAAATCCCCATTCCAATAACAGGTAAGCCTGGACTGAGTAGCCAGCCATAGCGTTTTCTATCTAAAACACTGCCAATTTTCTTTTCCAATTGTGCAAGCTGCTGTTCATTTAATTTTACTGGTGCATTCATGCTCTTATCTTCCCTATTTACTTCTTCTGTGTTTATATTCAACAAATAAGGATTGCGATAACAGTTTTAAGCGTCCAAAAAAACTATGTGATCGTCTTTGGCATGTATGGATATATGCTGGCCTTCAAGCACATAAAGATCATGTTTTACTATAAAATAAGATGAGTAAATATTTGGGTGGTGTTTTAAAAAGTATGCTGACATTAAATGAAGCCATTATTGATGTAAAAGAAGGTTAAGTCGAAGGCTTTAAAATGGTTTTCAAGCTTTTTGGAGAAATTACAACTTCTTCTAAAACCACGC